>JALENH010000213.1 GCA_022767895.1 Eubacterium sp. | reverse complement strand
CGTGACGAGGAAGACTACATGAAAAAGGTGGGATACCCCGGACTCTCCCAGCAGAAAAAAGCTCACTCCGTTTTTATTGATAGGCTGGTAAAACTGGATATTGGGGATATGGACTTTATCGACGAACACCAGCAGGAATATCTGGAAGATTTGATTATCTATCTCTTAGACTGGCTGACTCATCACATCCTTATGGAAGATAAAGCAATCGGGAAGTGGGTAAAAAAGAAAGGGCTGACACTCTAAGAAAGTTCTGAAATAAAAGGAAGAGCTACCAAATTCTCGTTGATTGATAGCTCTTCTTTTTTATATGGTTTTCTTTGTGCGTCTACCGCCACTGGGAATCCAGCGTCAGTGAAATACTATTCTGGGACATGGAGTTGGTATAGGAAACCTGCTTTGCCACGCCAAACACCATACGGATTCCCATATGGCTTACCGGATCATCCGAGTTTATCATCTTGTTATATTCCACCGGATCAAACGGTTTCCCCTCATCACGGATTCGCAGAACAAGTTCCGGCTGTTTGAAAAACAAGCTCACATCGATATCATGATTTTTATCATTTTGATATCCATAGGAAAGAATATTTTTTCCAATTTCTTCAACACATAATGCTGTAAAATAACAGCAACGACTGTTGGCTTTATGTTTTTTGCAAAAAGCAGACACCTGTGCAGAAAAATCCACCACTTCGTCCATCGTCTTCAACGTAGCGCGAAGGTAATAATCATCCGAAACGCCAAAATCCTTCGGCAACAGGGAGAAATTCTCCAGTGTAAATGCTCCGCTTTTATTGTGATGCCACACAATCGCATAAATGATTAAAAGCACAAGACATTCGCCACACAAATAACCAAGCCATACCCCCGTGGTTCCTGCAACGAGGCTAAGTAAAAAGGAAAAGCCGGCGATACAGGCGAAATTTTGAAGGACAGAAATGAATTCTGTCAGCTTGATATGGTCGGTTCCCTGGAAAAAGTGCTTGAGTCCCGTATTAATGGAACTTGGCACCAGAGACAGGGCAAATAGCCGAAGTCCCAGCGTCGCCAGTTCAAAAGCACCGGAGTCACTGTTCATAAACAGTTTCACCATGAACGGTGCAATGACAAGAATCACAACAGTAAGAATTACGTCAATAATAATGGCATATCGTAACATTAATTTCAGCAAATCATACAAGGTTTTACGGTCATTCTCATAGTAATATATGCCCGACAACATAAGAATCACGGCAGCGATTCCGCTGGAAAATGCGTAACATATATTACTTGCCGTAGAAATAATGGAGTAGGCCGCCACCGCCGTACTGCCGGAAATCGACATCAAAATCTGATTAAGCACAAATGACAGCAGCACAAGGCTAATCATATTAATTACCGTCGGGATACCTGCTTTCAACAGTTCAAGAACTTCTTTCATATGTACTAGGGCAAGCTTGAACCGGAACAAACAATCTTTGCTGACAAAATAGAAAATTCCCGCAATAAACGCAATATAGTAACTCATGCTTGATGCCAATCCCATGCCGAACATACCACCATGAAAAACGAAAACATTTAAAGCATCAAATACAATATCCGAAATTGTCATAAGCAGGACAGCAACAACAAGCCGGGTCTGCTTTCCCGCCAACTGCATAAACGGCACCAATATAGTAGATGCCAGAAATGCCGGTGCACCAATAATAAAACCAAGCAGATAATCACTGGTCAGATCATGCAGCGTACCGGAACTGCCGGCACCTAAAAACTGGCACAGAGGATGCCTGAGAAGAATGACAAAGGCAAGGGCAAAAACGGATACTGCAACACAAAGAACAACGGTAACCGAATAATAGGTATTGTTAGCCTTCTGGTCACCACTTCCTAAAGATTTGCTGCACATCACCTGAACTCCCGCTGATACCATACTTCCAATTGCCGCGAACGCTAACAAAAGCGGATTGGAAAGCCCGTAGGCCGCCATGGAATCAACTCCCAGAAAGCGTCCAATCATAATGCTGTCAATTAACAGGCATAAAATAACTGTCATCGCTGAAACAATCTGGGCAACCGCCATTTGCCGAAAAGTCTTCTTAAGCATAGTCAATCTCTCCATTCATTTTAGTAAGTTCTATCGATTATAAGACATCTCCATTTTTCTTTACCTTTACGCCAAGCGGCCGGCACATTCCATCCAGTTTTTTTATAATCCGGTTCTTTTTCTTTCCCTTCGCCGGAGCCGGCTGGTAATTATTGATTCCACTGACCGATGACAGCGAGCACGGAATTACTTTCGCCACACTGCGGCTTTTGCTCAGCTTTCCGTCGTGGAAGACAAAACTCTGCTGAAAAATCATCGTGTCTTTATCGGATGGATTGGTATTTCCGCCAAAACAGAAGTTCCCAAGGCTGTAGACAATATAGGCACCTTTATATTTTTCAATTCCCTGCAGAATGTGCGGATGATGTCCAAGCACCAGATTGGCTCCCTGTTTTACGGCATATCTGGCCAAACTCTTTTGTGCCGCGCTGCAGGTGTAATGATACTCACTTCCGGCATGCATACTGACAATACAAAGATTCACTTTCTTTTTCTTCAATTTCTTCATCCCATCGTGAATGAGCTTTTTCGCATACTCCACCCCTTCGAGCCCATTCACCGAAATCATACCAATTTTTTTCTCTTTTACCTGATACACTCCCACTTTGGAATAGGAGGAATAGGTAATATCGCCACTCTTGAAACAACGAATGGTATCCTGATAGCTGGAAGTTCCATAATCACGGCAGTGATTGTTGGCAAAAGCGACCGCCTCCACGGAACCCTTTTTCAGAATATTAACATACGACGGGTTCCCCTTAAACGCATATGTTTTGGGGGCTCTCGCTGTACTTTTGGTCAAGGTTCCCTCAAAGTTTACAAGCGTCATATCATCCTTTTCAAAAATGCTTTTGACTTTTTTAAAAAAGTATCCGGGATTTTTCTTCTTATTATATACCGCATAAAAGTTCACGCTCGATGGGGATGACCGGTCAGAGCCGAAAGTACAATCTCCGGCCGCACTGATTGTGATGGTCGTGTCTTTTCCCTCATCCTCGGTTTCGGCCGCCCGCACCT
>JALENH010000207.1 GCA_022767895.1 Eubacterium sp. | reverse complement strand
TGGGCTTTTCTGAGACTGGAGGATTGTTACCGCTGAGATTTTTTATTTCTTTGAATAGTCCGTAATTGATTAGACCATAATGGCTCAGCGTGGTGATTTTACGGTTCTACGAGGAGAAAGTTTACCTGCGACCGTAAAATTACAGCGGGGGATGAACGTAGAAATAAAAATGCGGAAACTCAAGATGATTATCCATTGAAAATTGAAGCAAAAGTCCGTATAATAAAAGAACCTGAAAAAAAGAATGGAGGTATTATATTGAAAAAGGCAGGAAAAACACTCTCTGCATTGCTAGTGATGGCCCTTATGGTGTCAGGATGCGGGGCGGCGGAGGAGCAAAAACAATCGGCAGCAACATCAGGCGGCAGTGTACAGACAGAATCAGAAAAGAAAGAGGGACAGGCGATGAATCTTAAAGATGCCTTTGGAAAGGATTTTAAAGTTGGGGTAGCAGTCAACCCCTATCAGCTTAAGGATCAGGAGATATCAAAACTCATCCGGGAGAACTTTAACAGTATTACCATGGAGAATGCCATGAAACCGGAAAATGTTCTGGATCAGGCAGCCTCTGAGAACAGTGCGGACGGAATGCCGGAAATCAATACCGAAAATTTGGATGAAGTTCTGTCATTGGCGAAAGAGAATAATCTTTCTCTGCGTGGACATTGTCTTGTATGGCATAACCAGACACCGGAGTGGTTCTTCTGTGAGAAATACGATGCAGGTAATGACCGGGTAGATAAGGAAACAATGAAAAAGCGCATGGAGAGTTATATTAAAAAGGTGTTGACCTATTGTCAGGAGAATTATCCGGGAGTGGTATATGCCTGGGATGTGGTCAATGAGGCCTGTGAAGATTCGGGCGGCTACCGTACGAACAGCAAATGGTACGAGGCCTATGGGGATGAATCCTATATTGTGGATGCCTTTACTTTTGCACGGAAGTATGCGGCAAAAGATGTGAAACTTTTCTACAACGATTACAACGAATATATGCCAAGTAAAGTCAGTACCATTGCGGAGGTGCTTAAAAAACTCAATGATAAAAAACTGGTAGACGGTGTCGGGTTCCAAAGCCATTGGGACATGAATTATCCGGACACAGGCATGGTAAAAGAAGCCATGGCAGAGTATAGTGCCATTGGTGATTTAGAGATTCAATTTACCGAGATTGATATGCACAACACGGAAGACTCAGAGGATGCGCTGAAGGAACAGGCAGACCGGTACAAAGAGTTTTTTGAGATGATTACGACAGCAGACCGGGAGGGAAAAGCGAAAGTGACCAGCGTGACATTCTGGGGATTGGATGACGATGTAACATGGCTTTCCGGTTTTAAGGGTGAAATCAGCTATCCCCTGCTGTTTGATGCCGACCATGAGAAAAAACCATGTTATGACAGTATCCTTGAAGTAGGTAATGACAAGTAAATTTTTCGAATAGGACAGGGATGACAAGCATATAGTGTAGCATAATGGCGCGAAAAGGAGAGAAGTGCGATGACTGACTATATGCGGAAAATTATTTATTTAAGAAAGTGGGAGCAGGGGACGCAGGTTCCTGGAGCAGGTTATATCCGTCTGGAGCGGAAAAAAGATTTTCTTTCCCTTTCGCTACGGGTGGATGGAGACATTTCTAAAGGTAGTATGGTGTATGGTGTTTATCCGGTGGATGATGGTTGGGAACGTCTGGAACTGGGTAAATTTTTACAAACCTCCTGTGGCTGGGATACCAAAATCCGCCTGACCTGTCTGCCGGAACGGGAATGCGGGGATGGGATTGCCGGTATATATACTGGCACTGCTGAACAGTACTGGGCAGGGCAGGAAGCCGGCGCACAACTATCTTTTGAGGATTTTTTTGAACCCGAACTTCAGGCTGCGGAGATGTATCCCTTTGAGGATGATGAAATGCAGTGGTGTCGTCAGATCAGGCCGGAGGATTTAATGTATCTTTCGGCACCCTGTTGGCGTATGGGGAATAATAGTTTTCTTCTTCAGGGCTATTACAGCTACCGCCATCTGCTTTATGCCGGTGATGGAGCCCGGTGCTATATTGGTGTACCGGGACAATATCATAGAAGAGAACAATATTTAGCCAGACGGTTTGGATTCCCTCGTTTTAAGGCGACGAAGAAAAAACGGGTTACCATAGGAGATTTTGGATACTGGTTACAGGATGTAGGAGGAGACGGGGATGACCAGAGATGAAAAATTCATGAGACAGGCCATGACACAGGCGAAAAAGGCCTATGCCCAAGGAGAGACGCCCATCGGCTGCGTCATTGTATATCAGGATAAGGTAATCGCAAGAGGGTATAATAAAAGAAACGGGAAAAAAAATACGCTTGCCCATGCAGAGATTATAGCCATTCATAAGGCAAGTAAAATAATTGGCGACTGGCGGCTGGAAGAGTGTACCATGTATGTCACTCTGGAACCCTGTCCCATGTGTGCCGGGGCAATTGTTCAGGCAAGAATCTCCCGGGTCGTGGTGGGCAGTATGAATCCCAAAGCAGGATGTGCCGGATCTGTGCTGAATCTTTTGCAACAACCGGGTTTCAATCATCAGGTGGAGTTGACCACTGGTGTGCTGGGAGAGGAGTGCAGTCAGTTGATGTCCGGTTTTTTTCGCGAACTGCGTCAAAAGAAGGGAAACCGTCAAAAAGATTGAATCCTATTTGACACAGGGAGCAAAAACAGCTATAATCAGCAGTGTAATATTGTTTATGACGAATCTGTTCTTGGCGGGATTTTTGTCAGACAGAGTCGTTTCCATTTCCGTGCAGCCGGGGAGATAGCGGTGCCCTGTACCTGCAATCCGCTATAGCAGGGGTGTTGTCCCATCGAGGGTCTTTTGACGGAGAGCTGCCCAGAGTAAGTGGCGTTGACGCCTGGGTCTCGTGCAACAGGAACTTGTGAACCGTGTCAGGTCAGGAATGAAGCAGCACTAAGCAATCCTTTCTGTGTGACGCGAGGGTGCCTGGGTTGAGTTAACTGCTTTGGTAACGTCTTCTGATTTTGATTCGACATGGGGCGCACGGATTTCATTTTACTATGTAGCTTTTATGGGGAGTTGTTACATATGGCAGAAAGTCTGGTCCTGAATGGAAATAGTTCTGTTCCGAAGGGTACTGTAATTTTCGAAAAAGGGCAGCCGTTGCAATCGGCCGCTTTAATATTGAAGGGCCGTGTTGTGGTGCAGGGAGAAGGCGTTCGTCTGGTGATTGGCTCGGGTAATTTTTTGGGAATGTGCGATGTGTGGATTAAGAAGCATTCCTTTACTTATGTTGCGCTGGATGATTCGGTTCTGTATGGAATCCCGATGGAAAATGCCGATCAGGCGAACGGTTTACTGGAGGAAAAACCACAGTACCGGGGACTTCTTGTAACATCTGTTAATTTTTTCTATCATGATATTTTCCGTGTTTATGGAAAACTGAAAAGTGAGGCAGAGAAGGTGTCGAAATTTGCCGATGAGACATATGGCCGTTATCGGAAGCTGGCAGAGGAAGCTGGTTTGGTAGCGGAGAAAATTTCTGCTATGGACCGTCTGTACGGCCAGAATATGGAAGATTATTCCCTGCCGGAGAAAATGTCCTATTTTATCCAGTGTAGCCAGATTCCTATAGAGGCCCAAAGAAACTATTATGGGGCCAATGCCTATGTGGCAAAGACCCATTTTGCGGAGCAGTGTAAGCTCCTGCCGCAACTGCTTGAGGGATGCCGGTATTATTCTGACTGGATTACCCGCTATTTCCGCATTATGATTATGGATGAAAAAAATCTGTTCTCCTTAGTTGGGCGTATGGCGTTAGGCGTACGACGTTCAGGCCAAAATGACAGTCAACTCAGTGTGATGCTGGATCACATTCTGGAAAAGATTAATGATACAGAAACAGTTCTTTTGGAGCATGCCGGGGTAAATCTTAACCTGGATCGCCAGCGCATGGAGGAAACTTATTTTGCACTGCTGTCAGATGATACCGGAAGTTTGGATGCTTTTGACCAGGAAGATTTGAAAGTGTTAGACCGGTCTTTGCAACAGATTCTTGATTATGCACCGGTTCATGGAAAAGTGGCAGAGGAGTTTGCTACGTCCGTGGAGGCCTTTCTCGGATTGGTGGACAAGTTTGCCAGGTCACCGGAGGCAACGGCCATCAGAAAAGAATTGGGGAAAAACTTTTTCGAAATATATGAAGCAATTTTGAAAAAAAGTTTTCAGGATTCCAACCCACCGTTGGCGGTGAAACTTTTTCTGCGTTATGGATATGTCAGTGAGGAGCTTCTGACAGAAGAGGAGCTTAGGACATTGCTCTCCCTGCCGGATTCCAGAGAAGAAGCAACAAGCTGCCGGGTGTATACAATGGAAGAATGGCTGCGTGAGATTTACCGGGGAAGAAAAAATCCGTCCAAGGATGAATTTGATATGGATTATGAGGAGCATCTTCGTAAGGAGGTCCAAGAGGGTAAACTGGAGAAGGGAGCTCAGGAAGGAACTTTCTTGGATCCCGACAGCAGACTCCATTTCGAGGTGGATAACCTGTTGCGTTACGCTGATCGGATTCTCAGTGGAAATATATCGGCATTTGTTCCGGTTTTGTGCTCGGAGGGAATATACACCAAACTGGAAAATTCTGTAGTTACTCCTGCAGGAATTAATAAAACGGTCAACCGTGTTGAAAAGATTGATTATTCGATCTTTCACAGGGAACGTATGACAGCCTATGAGGAAGCAGGGATTTCCCGCTTTACGGTTACGGGTCGTTATACGCCGGAATTTATTCTGTTTCCTGTATATGGCAGGAAGGGGCTTATGTGGCAGGATACAGAGGGCCGCAAAAAGGAGACCCATGGCCGAATATTGTTGCCCTCCTTTATGGAGCAGAATCTGGAAGCAGAACTGATGAAGATGATGGCTTATTTCCGATGGGAGAAATGTCGTTCCGAGATGGGAGCGCAGTGGAACAATTACAGGTATCCGTCATTGACTTCGGAGTATACGGACTATCTGCAGTTTTATAAAAAGAACAATGATCTCTCACCGGAGAAGAGGGAGAAAGTGAAGGCGCAGTTGCAGCAGTGTGGCAACCGGCACAAGGATGTTTTCGCGAGAGATTATGTGGATTGGATTCTCCGGGAGGCGACAGGAGCTATGAAACTTAATCGGGTGGCAAGGGAGATTCTGTTCACCTATTGTCCACTGGCACCGGAGATTGCAGAGGGATTGCTGACCCAGAATGCATATCGGGAGGCTGCCAGGCGGTATATGACGGAAAGGAATAAGAGGGAAAAGGAAATCAATCAGGCGATATCCCGATTTGACAGAGTAGGTGAAGAGATTCCGGAAGAAGTGGAGCAGACAAAACGATTTGTATTAGATTTACAAGGAGCATAAAATGAGTAAAAAACGAGAGAGAGTGCGTCAATGCAGACAGATTCGCCAGTTGATTGATGACAATAAGTATACGAAAGCGTTGGAGCTCATAGACGAACTTCCTTTGGAGGAAGTAGGGTCTCTGGATGATTTGTACCTGTTTGCGGAACTGTATGAAAAAGCAGAGCACATGGAGAAAAAGAAAGAGATTTTTTATCATATCTATGAGCGGACCGGTTCCCGTTATATGCTGAACAGGCTTCTGCGTTTGACGATTCGGATGGGCGACATGGAAGAGGCCAAAGAACTTTATTTTGCTTATGAAGTAGCAGGCGATGTGACGTTGGACACCTTTGAACTTCGCTATCTGCTTGCTAAAGCAGAAGGGGAGTCCAGAAAGCGACTCATCGAAATACTGGAGGAACTGAAGCGGGAAGAATATACAGAGGAATGGGGGTTCCAGCTGGCACGTCTTTATGAGTTGGAGGGAGAACGGGAGAAATGTATACAGGAATGTAAAGATTTGAAACTTTGGTTTGGTGAGGGGAAAGTTGTAGATAAGGCAATGGAATTGATGAAACGGTGTGAAGCTCCTGATTGGGAGCCACCCGTGGAAGAGGAAATCCCGGAACCCGTAGAGCCGGACCTGGAAGAAACGGTAGCCTATGCTGCTCCGCCAGTGGATATTAAGGAGATGGAGGAAGCGGAAGAGGAATTGCCGGAGGGTGATGGGGAGAGTGAATTGGAAGAACAGGATGATGTTTTGGAGGAAAAACCGGCCCCACCACTATTCGGGGAAGAGGGAGTTTCAGAACCTGTGGTAGTGAAAAAGACAGAAACAACTACTCCACCTGTTCGTAAACCCCTTGAGAACAAGGAGGCAATGCTCGAGGAGGACGAGGAGGATATATCCGATCGTGGAATCCATTACCGGACATTGAAAAGCACCATTAATCATGTGAGGTATGATGACCAGACACCGCATTTTGTTTTTGCGGGGGGCGAAGAACGGATTACTTTAGCAGTAGCAAAGCGGGTAACGAAGGAATTAAATAATGTTGGTTATGTATCCGTACGGAGCATTGTGAAAATCACGGCAGACAAGCTTAACCAGATTAATTTGTCAGAGCAGGCAGAGAGAATCGCAGGTGGCTGTATGCTGGTGACAGGGGCTTCGGAATTAAAGAAAGAAGCGGTTCATGCTCTTGTGGAAATGATGAGTAGGGAAGACCAGCAGATTGTTGTTATGTTAGCAGCACCGTTTGATGAGATGGACTGCTTTTTGGGTATTTATCCGGAGCTGTCAGAGAGACTGACCTATAAGATTCGGATGTAAGTAAAAGAGGGGAAGTATGGAAAAGAAACAAGTCTGGAAACCGGGCAATATGTTGTACCCGGTGCCTGTCGTGATGGTTAGCTGCGGCAGTAAGGGAGGAGAGAAAAATATTATTACAATTGCCTGGGCAGGGACGATTTGTTCCGATCCGGCAATGGTATCCATATCGGTCCGACCGGAACGGTATTCCTATGATATGATTCGGGACACGGGAGAATTTGCGATTAATCTGACTACGAAGGAACTGGCCTTTGCCACAGACTGGTGCGGCGTGAAATCCGGCAGGGATGTGGATAAATTTGAAGCCATGGGACTGACTGCTGCGCCGGGAAAGGTGCTGAAATATGCCCCGATTATTGGAGAAAGTCCGGTCAATCTGGAGTGCCGGGTGGAACAGGTTCTTGAACTGGGCAGTCATCATATGTTTATTGCCAGAATTGAAGATGTCATGATTAGTGAGAAATATATGAATGAGACAGGAAAATTTGAGCTGAATCGCACCGGACTTGTTACTTATTCCCACGGAGAATATTTTGTACTGGGAGAAAAACTGGGAAAATTCGGATATTCGGTAAAAAAATGATTTTCCATTTTACAAATGTCAAAATTGTGTTATACTAAATAAATAGTATTCGATTAGTAGGGTATCAGAACTACGTTTCAATCAGTGGAGGTTACGATGAAACAGTACATTATTAAAGGTGGAACGCCACTTTCCGGGGAAGTTACCATTGGCGGAGCAAAGAATGCTGCGCTGGGTATTATTGTGGCGGCTATTATGGC
>JALENH010000146.1 GCA_022767895.1 Eubacterium sp. | reverse complement strand
CTTCTGGTGTTCTTTGCGGAAAAGAGAATTGTAGGAGTTGCCAACTGGATATGTGAAGATGGGAAAAATGAAGTGACGGAACTAATCTGTCTTCCCGGGGAGTCAGAGAAGGTAGTTGAAAGCTTGCAGGCATGGGTGCGGGGAGAATCTTTGATGATAGACGACAGCATGTTTCTTGAAGGCTTAAACAAGAAAGGAATGCAGAAAAAACGGCAGGAAAAGCCCTATATCATGTGTCGGAGCTTGCTGGGTGAAAAGCTGGATGGATTGCGCTGCTACATCAATGATATAACTTGAATGAAATCCTTGATGGACATTACGCCAAAAAAGTGTGGTGCAAATAGTAGGGCACCAGCGAAGATTATGCAGATGCACAATAAAAGCAGGATTCGTCGCTTGGTAAAGGGATGACAGACGCGGACTACAACACCCAGGGAAATGACCCCGCCAATCAGCAGGTTCAGGGTGCGAATCAGTAAATCATTCATGTGAAGTGGTGCGGCAAGAAATTGAATGGCACAGATGCATCCCGATAGCAATAGTGCGGCAGGCAGAGAAATCTGTAGGACATGGCGCAGGAATCCAGAAGATGTGGGCTCTTCATGCTGTTCCAGAGCGAGAAAGAAACTGGGGATACCGATGGCGGCAGCACCGATAAGGCTGAGTTGAATCGGAATAAAAGGATACGATTTCCCAATAATAATAAAAATTGTGCAAAGAAGGACGGAGTAAATCGTTTTCGTCAGATAGAGAGCACTGACGCGCTCAATATTGGCGATGGTGGTTCGTCCTTCTTTTACAATATTAGTCATAGAGGCGAAATTGGAGTCCATAAGGACGATGTGTGCTGTCTGTTTGGCAGCGTCAGCCCCGTTGGCCATGGCAATGCCGCAGTCGGAGTCTTTTAAGGCGAGGACGTCATTGATTCCATCCCCTACCATGCCAACAATGTCACCATTTGCCTGATAGGCGTGGATGATGGCCTGTTTCTTTTCTGGCGTTACTCTGCCGAATACTGTGTATTTTGGAACAAGTTCTTTCAGTGCTTCAGGGTCTTCCGGCAGGATGGTGGCGTCTACATAATCTTCTGCCCCCGGGATACCTGCCTGACCAGCGATGTAGGAGACGGTGGCAGGAGCATCTCCGGAAACAACTTTGACGGAGACACCTTGTTTGGCAAAGAAACGGAAAGTATCCAAAGCATCTTCCTTGATGTCGTCAGATAAAATGAGCAATCCCATGCAATGGAAATCTTTAATCGATTCCGGTGTGCGGTAAAGTTCCGGGCAGGAACCGAGCAGAAGAACGCGCAGCCCCTGACGGGAATAAATCTCTGCTTGTTCAAGCACAGTGGTATCTTTTGTGAGAAAATCCGGTGCACCCAGTAAAAAATGTCCGGAGGCCGTGGAAATTCCCATGAATTTGCGGCTGGAACTGAAAGGAAGGCTTTCTGTTATTGCCAGAGGACAGGTGTCATGAAAATACTGTTGCAGAGCTTTGCTGGTGGAATTTGTTTCGGTAAAGGCGAATGCCATGGAATCCATGACTTCTGTCAGATCATCCATAGTGGCATTCAGTGGTATTACTTCTTTCACTGTGAGCTCTCCGGTCGTGATTGTGCCAGTTTTGTCCAGACACAGCACATTGACTCGGGCCAGTGCTTCTATGGCCTCCATTTCTTGTACGAGGGCTCTCTTCCGCGCTAGCCGTCCAACGCCGAGAATGAAGGAAACGCTGGTAAGCAGGACGAGGCCTTCCGGAATCATACCAAGCACTCCGGCAACGGTGTTTACCAGGGCGTTGGAAAGAGTGGCTCCGGCACGAAAATACTGGATGCAGAAAAGAGCAATGCCGATGGGGATGATGGCATAGCTGACATAATGGATGATACGATTAATCGCATCCTGCATTTCCGAGGTGGCACGTCGCTTGCTCTGAGCCTTTTGTACGAGCTGAACGGCATAACTATCCTCGCCGGTGTGAGTAACCTTTCCGGTGCCGGTGCCGGCAACGACAAAGCTTCCAGAGTAGAGAATATCACCCGGCTTTTTTAGAACGGGTACCGATTCGCCGCTTAAAAGGGACTCGTTCACTTCCAGCCCCTCGGAGGACTGAACTTCTCCATCGGCTACGAGCTGATCTCCGGTGGAAATACAAATTATATCGCCCACAACAAGATCTTCGATGGGGATTTCGACAATCTGTCCGTCGTTTATCACCTTTTTCGCCTTGGTAGCAGTTATGACCGATAACTGATCAATGAGTGATTTGACTTTTAATTCCTGAATGATACCGATTAGGGAGTTGGAAATAACAATTCCCATGAAAAGCATATTTTTGTATTGTCCGGATATTAAAATAAAACCTGCCAATATGACATTAAGCAGATTGAAATAGGTCAATGTATGAGCTCGAATGATTTGCGAAACAGTTCTTGTCGTTGTATTCATGCAGAGTTCCTCCTATTGATAATAAGTATATAGCACAAAAAGGAAGTGGTCAATAAAAGAGTGAAAACAAATGGTGAGAAAAATGGTGAGAAAATGAATAAAATCAGTTGACATGAATCTATTCTTTTGGTAGAATAACAATTCGTAAGGTTATTAACCGATGCTGTTATAGCTCAGGTGGTAGAGCGTCGCCTTGGTAAGGCGGAGGTCACGGGTTCGAGTCCCGTTAACAGCTTTAAGAAAGTACTGATTTTGATAGTTTGCGAAGTGTAAAGGCGGCTTAAAATTTAGCCGTCTTTTTTTGTGGCACAAGCCCGACAAGCACCATCGTGCTTGCGTTCTATCGTCTGAGAGGTCGGAAATTTCTCATTTAGAGAAATCTCCTCCTGCTCGATTCGATAATTTATGTTTAATACGTTGCAGAGCGTTGTCGATGGATTTGGGACTTTTTCCGAGAGTGGCAGCAATCTGCTGATAATGACAGCCGTCAATATACAGGGAGACAACTTCCTGTTCAAATTTGCTGAGACGTTTTTCGATGGCGCTTTCAATATCGGTCACATTTTCCTTGTCAATAACGATATCTTCCGGGTTAATTAACTCCGAAGGCTGTAAGGTGTCTGCCAGAGTTTCCCTGGAGGCACTGTCACCATCATTGCTCATGGGAGAGTAGAGAGAAATGTAGGTGTTTAACGGTGAATTTTTTAGTCGGTTAGCGCCTTTGATGACATTGTAAAGCTGGTGGTCGATGCAAAGGGCGGCATAACTTGCGAAGGAACTTTCTCTCTTAGAGTCATAAGCGCGAATTGCTTTGTAGAGGGCAATCATGCCCTCCTGAATTAGATCATCATTGTCTCCGCCAATCAGATAGAGGGTGCGTGCCTTTTTTCTTACAAGAGGCTTATATTTCTCGAGAAGATAGTCGATTGCAGTATCTTCACCCTGATGGCAGAGAGCGATAATCTCTTCATCTGTGTAGGATTTGTAATCGTGCATAAGTTCCTCTCCTTGATTAGTGGTTCATTCGCTGCCGCACAATTTCATAGGCTAGAATGCCGGCGGCAACGGATGCATTCAAAGAATCGATATCTCCCTTCATAGGGATGGATGTGACATAATCACAGTGTTCCTTTACGAGTCGGCTAACACCGTTCCCTTCATTGCCAATAACCAATCCCATTGAACCGGTGAGATTCTGCTGGTACATTAAATCACCATCCATATCAGCGCAGGCAAACCACATTCCTTTCTCCTTTAACTGTTCCATCGTGGCTACCAGATTCGTTACCTTTGCTACGGGGGTGTAATGGATGGCGCCTGCAGATGCCTTAACCACCGTAGCAGTCAACCCTACAGCGCGCCGTTTGGGCAGGATAACCCCGTGTGCGCCGGCAAGGTTGGCGGTACGGATGATAGCCCCCAGATTGTGAGGGTCTTCAATTCCGTCCAACAGAAGGAAAAAAGGCGGCTCTCCTTTTTTTTGAGCCAGTGCAAACATATCATCAATTGTACTGTAGGAAAAAGCAGAGAGAGTTGCGACGACCCCCTGATGATGACCTGTCTCGCTCATATGGTCCAACCGCTCTTTGGGGACAAAGTCTACCATGGTACCCGCCTTTTTTGCCTCTCTTAAAATAGAGAGAACAGGTCCGTCCTGGCATCCCTTCTGCACATAAAGGCGTTCAATCAGACCACCGGCGCGAAAGGCCTCCAGTATACTGTGGCGTCCTTCGATCTGTGAGGATGTTGTTGTATTTTTGTTTTCTTCCATTATTACATCCGAATCCTTTCCTATATATTTATATGTAGTTTGTCGAATCCAATCCGACACAATTCTACCGCTCTTGCAAAATTTCCTGTCAGGTAAAGGTAGCCAAACAGTGCTTCCAGACCAGTGGCGTTACGGTAGTCGTGGATGTCGGCGTGTTTTGCCACGGAGGAAGTCTTAGCATTGCGCCCATGACGGAATACACGCATTTCATCTTCCGTAAGGTCTTCTTTTATTGCAAGAATAAGCTGGGCTTGAGAACCGGCATTAACAAGTTCGCTTGTTCGCTTATGAAGATTTTTGACAGGACCACTGGTTTCTTCTATGCTAAGTGTGCGAATGATGATTTCATATACGGCATCTCCCAAATAGGCCAGCTTTAATGAAGACAGGGTGCGTATGTCTGTTTCCTGTTGTGGAAAATAGGTATGAATTGCTTCTAAAAAAATATTTTCGTGTTCCATAATTACCCTCTTTGCTATGTTTTGTCTGACATCATTGTATCAGTTTCCCACACCTTGTCAAGAAATGGGAACAAATAATGTGCAACATATCCAAAAAAGTGGGACAAAAATATTTATTTTGGTTGCATTTCCCTATAAATGATGGTACAATGAGACTACATTCAAAGTGTGTAAGTGTCTGTACATGCTAAATTAAAAAGGAGGATTACAATGAGCAAGACATCCAAAATTGTCACTAAGACTCTGGCCGGCGTGCTTTCCCTGGCTATGGTAGTGACATCTTTGACTGTCACTGGCACGACTTCTGAAGCAAAAGCTAAGATTAAGTCTGTAAAAGTGACAAGCCCCGTTGTGAACGGTGGTAAGCTGGTTTTGAAAAAAGGCCAGAAAAAACAAATTAAAGTAAAAGTAACGAAGTCTGGCAAGATCAGCAAAAAAGTTACATACAAATCAAGCAATACGAAAGTTGCTAAGATTGTAAAGTCGAAAGGCAAGGTATATGTAAAGGCAGTTGGTAAGAAGAACAAGACTGCTAAGATTACCATCGCTTCTAAGGCAAATAAGAAAAAGAAAGCAACTTTGAAGATTAAGATTGGTACACCAATTAAAAAGGTTTCTATCAGCAAGTTTAAGGTTACTACCAGTGTGACCAATAACAAAGAAGCAGATGCAACAAAGCGTACGAAAAAGACATATAAGACCACGAAATTCGTGTCTACGAAGAAAAGTGTGCTTACTATGACTGCGAAGTATGACAACAAAGCAGCTGCAACAACCAATCAGCAGATCGGTCAGTTGTATGTTAAATATTCCCCAACAAAAGTTGGTTACAAGGGAATGAAGTGGAAAGCAAAGAATTCCAAGATTGTTTATGTTTCTCCATATGGTGTTGTGACTCCGGTCAAAGCGGGAAGTACTAAGATTTACGGATACACCAAGGATGGTACAAATAAGAAAGTCACCATCAATGTTAAGATTAATCCGGCACCGCAGACACCTACGCCGACACCAAACTATGAGCCGGCAGACAACAGAACTAAGACCGTTGTGGAAGACTTCGAGAGCTATGATGTTGGATACAACTGGGAGAGCGATGAATACAAGGGAACATCCGGTAAGGCAACAAAAGGAAAAGAGTATGTCAACAGCAATGTTGGAAAAATGACTGTTGTACAGGATCCGGAAGATCCGAAGAATAAGTGTCTGAAGATTGAATATACCGGTGATACACAGGCTTATGACTATGCTCCAATCTTCAATTTGAAGATGAAGAAGACACTGGATGAGTATTCCGGAATTATGTTCCAGAGCCGTATCGTTGCAAGCAACACAGGAGACTGCAAGTACAAAACGGCATATGCTTACTTCAGCAAATATGATTCCATCACCCCGGATTACTACTTCGCAACATCTCTGACTAAGGCAGATGCGGAGAAGAAGGGTGTTTCCGAAGAACTTGTGAAGTTCTCTGCTGATTCTTCTCATGCAACAGGAAAGGATGAGAACTTTACTGTTCCGAATAAGGGTGATGAATTCGAGGGAATGGTGTACAACAACAAGTCCTTCCCAATGATGTATGATGATTGGTCTAAGGAAAAGAAGAATGAGAATCGTACCATCGGTTTCAAGGAAAGTGAGAATGATACTTACAAAGCAGGCTGGCATCAGAACAAACTGAATTTGAATAAAGGTAATATCACAGAGGATAAGGTGTTGACATCTAAGAACTTTGCTTTGGTAGTGGGAAGTACCTATACCGGAAGATATCCTAGCACAAATGCAAGTCTGACACTGTATCTGGACAACGTGACATTCCTGGAAGGTGAGACTCCTTGTACATCTGTGTCCATCGACAATGCGCCGGCTAAGATTGCAAAGGGCTTCAAGATGAAGATTACAACAGATGACTTCGTTTTCACACCGGACAACACCACACAGACTCAGTTGACTTGGACATCCAGCGATGAGAAAGTGCTTAAAATTGATTCATCGAAATCAGATCCGGTACTGGAAGGAATCTCTGCAGGTAAGGTTACTGTTACGGCTGCCGTAACGAAGAATCCTTCTGTAAAGACCAGTTTCGAAATCGAAGTAGTTGAGCCGGGAAAAGTGGCATCTGATCTTACCTTTGATTTATCAACATTGAAGATTATGCCTACGAAGCCGGAAGATGATACCACTACAAAGGTTTATTCTACAATGGATAAAGCGACACAGAGGGGCGGTATCCTTGGTCTTGAGTTTACCAAGGCAGATAAGGATGTATATGTACTGGATCTTGGTAAGGCATATGACTTGTCCGCTTATAAAGGACTTTCGATAACCGGTAAGGCAACGGAGCAGATGACTATCGAGTTGTATCCGGAGACAGCTGATTTCACGGCTGACAAGTACTGGACCAAACAGGTAGAATTTGCAACTTATCCATTCTTTGAAGGTTCTCATGCGATTCGTTCTTATGAGGGGACCAGTTATGGTGAAGCAGGAGTCGAAGAAACATTTAAGAACAACTGGTGTGATGGTGTGGATTCACAGGGGACATTGGTTGACGGAACAGTACCGTCAGGTAACCTCTCCAATGTTCGTTATGTCATGCTGAAAGCGAATAAGTACGACTCTAACAAACCGGAACATATTTATCAGCTGAAGACTCTGACATTCTACAAGGATTGGTATGAAAACAAAAATCCTACGGATAAAGAGATTAAGGCGAATCCGGATAAATACCCGGAATATAAATAATCATGTGTAAAAGCGGCTTCCTGTGGAGGCGGGAAGTCCGCTTTACAAATATACTAAAACAATACTATAAAATAGGAGGTAACAGTTTTGAAGAAAAGTATCAAATCCGTTCTTGCAAAATCTCTGGCTGTCGCTATGGCATTCAGTCTTGCAGGAATCGCACCAACTTCCGATGCAGCAGCTAAGAAGCCTACGCTGACGAAGAAAGTAACAGTGACTGTCGGAAAAACAAAGACAGTAAAGGTAACATCCAAGAAAAAAGTTAAGAAGACAACATGGAGCCTGAAAAAGGGCGGAAGCAAGCTTGTTTCTCTTAGCAAGAAAAAAGCAAAAAGTGTAGTAGTAAAGGGTAAGAAAAAGGGTTCAACAACTCTGACTGCTAGAATCAAAGTAGGAAGCAAGACCTACAAGAAGAAATGCAAGATTACTGTAAAGAAGGCAGCAACAGTAACTGCAAAACCAACTGCTAAAGTAGCAACACCAACACCTGCAAACGCTAACAACGGTGGCAATGGTAGTAAGGCAACTCCTACACCATGTCCATGGGTTGGTAAGATTACAACAAAAAAGGGTGTACTTACTGTAGACGAGGATGCATCTTATAATATTCCTCTGACAGAATTGAATGAGACTACTGCTACAAGTGCAAGTAAGAGATCTTCTGATTCGGATCCTGTAACAGAGAGCACAGTCTTCAATAGAGATGGTTCTGTAACATTTACATCTTCAAAAGACTACAACTCTGGTGTATCTTTCTACATTAATCCTTGTACAAGTAAGGATCAGCTTGAAGCGAATGAGGATAATGAAGAGATTAAGACCTTTGCCAACGGTATGAAAGATGTATCCGAATATGATTATATCCGTGTGAAACTTACTTCAGAGGGTGAGATGAACATGCGTACATATGGTGATATTTCTCAGTTTGTTAGCTCTGCATTCCCAGGATCATCTTCTTCCGAGACTTATGAAGGTGGTTGGATTCTTCCAACAGAAGGAACAGAAGATTCTATCTTTACCGCTCAGACAGAGTTGTCTGCTGGTATGGGTGTGAAAGAAGAGTATAAGACTCGTACAATTTTCATTCCTATGACTCTGTTGACTTCTAAAGGAATGAATCCGGAGAAGTTGGAAGCAATCGCTTTTTCACCGCAGAGTACAGGTGTTGAAGTAACACTTCACAGAGTTGACTTCGTAAAAGTTAAGTATGAGAAACCTGTAACAGGTCTTGAGGTGTCAGCTGCTAAGACAGAAATCGCTCCTGGCAAGACAACAACGGTATCTGCTAAAGTTACACCGGCAGACGCTACACGTGAGACTGTTAAATGGACATCCAGTGATGAGGCCATTGCTACAGTAAACTTCCAGGGGACTGTTATTGCAAAACAGAAGACTGGTGAAGTAACAATTACAGCAACCTCTACAGATGGTAGTAATGTATCTGGCTCTGTTAAAATTAAGGTTGCTGAGCCTACCGAGGAGCCTGTTGAAATTACAACGCATAAAGTGGATTTGACGAAGGTTGTTGCAAAAGCAAATACTAGTTCAGGTACTGTTGATGCAACAAAGAAATCGGATGCAATTGAGTTTGAGGCAGGAGCATCAATGACATATGTAGACATGGCAGAGTATCTTGCGAACAACGATTTGGATCTCTCTAAATATACTTCTTTGGATGTAACATGGGAAGTTAGAGATGCAGAAGGAAACAAGGTAACTGATTATGCAGATGATGCGAATAAGCCTGGTTATGGACATATTGCATATAATCCAACCAAGCTTCTTGATGGTCATTCTACGGGTATTGATACCAATTACACAGGTGAAGACGATACAGCAAAGGACAAATCATATTTTGCTTCTCCTTATACAGGTGAGACTTGCAAACTTGTGATTGCTAAAACAAATCCGGCAGAACTTGAGACAGTAACTGGATTCAATCTTCAGCTTGAAAAATTGCCTGCAACCATGAAGATTGTCATTACAGATATTACATTGACAAAATAAGGATACTTCGTTTTTGGAAGTAATATGTATGAATTAATGTAAAATGAAAGGGGGCGCTGCTCAAGTGGGTGGTGCCCTTTTCCCAAAAAACATAAAAAAGGAGGCAAAAACATTGAAGAGACAGATGAAAAGAATCATTGTTTCAGCTGTAGCACTTTCTCTTCTTGTACCGGTTGTGAGTGCACCCGAGGCAGAGGCAGCCAAAAAGCCATCTCTGCCGAAGACTGTTTCAGTGACAGTGGGCAAGACTAAGAAAGTAACAGTAAAAGGTGTTGCAACAAAGAAGATCAAGAAAACATCTTGGTCTGTGAAAAGCAAAAAGGTAGCTACACTGTCTAAGAAGAAAAAGAACAGTGTAACAATTAAGGGTAAGAAAGCAGGTAAGAGCACAACTCTCACTGCGAGAATTAAGGTAGGCAAGAAAACATACAAGAAGTCTTGCAAAGTTAAGGTAACAAAGGCGAAGACAGTTGTTACGTCGGCACCGTCAAAACAGCCGAATGTAACAGCAACAGCTACACCGGGAGGAAATAAGGCGACGGATACTCCGGCAGCAACAGCTACACCGGCACCGACATTGCGTGTACTGGATAGTTCGTACAAAAATGCGAAAGCACCAGCGGCAAAGAGTGCAAACTCCTTCCCAACGACTGTACCGGTTCCTACGGTGAACCCTTCTACTGCAGTAAAGTACAGTGAAACGTTTGAAGACGTTGAGACCGGTGTTAAAGATACAACTTGCCGTACTGATGAAGACTTGAATCCGGAGGGATTGCGTAGATGGATTCTCCGCTCCTTCTCCGATGACAATGGTACAGGAAAGGACTATCTGGAAGTAGTTAATTCGGAAGATGTGCCGGCTTCCTCAGTTGATGCCTATAAGTTGCCGGATGGTGTTGGTAAAAAAGTTTTAAAAGCTCATATAGAAGCATCTTCGAAATCTTGGCAGGGTCCAATGTTGAATCTGACCGGAATGTTGGATGGTGGTTCTACCTATCACATTGAGTTCGTTGCATACAGTAAAGATAGTGTCCTGAACTTCAACGAGCATCTTCTTCCGATTGATGGCGGAGACGAGTCTTATGGCTATATGCCGTCCAGAAGTACGCCAACTCGTTGGTTGACCAAAAAGGGGCTTTGGACTGAATTCTCCTATGATGTAACGGTACCGGATGATATGTTCTTCTATGGTTTGTATTTCCAGACAGATTCCGGCTCACCGGGAGATATGTACATCGATAATGTAACTGTGACAAAAGTTGGCCAGACGGCATCGGTTGATAATCTTGTTAAGATTAAGGATGTTTATAGCGATGTATTTGGCATTGTAGGTGGCGCTGCTACCAAGAATGAGATTTTTGGAGCGAATGCTGCGAAGTTCCTCAATGAGCAGTATAATGCTGTAACTCCGGGCAACGAGATGAAGCCGGAGTCTTTGATGGATAGTACCAACATTGATCCTATTTCTCTGGAAGATGCAAAAGCAGAGGGATTGTATATTCCGGAGGGATACGAAAAGCAGGAAGATAATGTAATGACATACAAAGTAACAGAAACGGTTGACGGTGAGGAGAAAACTGTCAGCAAGACGGGTGTTGTCCTTCCAAAATTGAAGTTTGAGAACATTGATAAGATTTTGGAAGAATGTCATGCTAAAGGTTTGAAGCTTCGTGGTCATACACTTGTTTGGCATGCGCAGACACCGACCTATTTCTTCCAGAAATCTTTCACCGGAGTGAAATCATCATCCAAAAATACAACAGAAGAGAACATGGATTTGCGTCAAGAGTATTTTGTCAAGAACATTATGGAGCATGTTTTGAAGAAAGATTTGGAACTTGCCGGTGGTGACAAGAGCAAATGTGTTGTTTATGCCTATGATGTTGTAAATGAGTATATGCATAGTGCTGGCGCAAAGGGAACATTCTACAAGACGATTTATGGTGTCACAGATGCCAAGAAGAATGCGGGTTACATGTCCAGTACCGGAGTGTCTCTCAGACCTAAGTTTGTCAAAGATGCATTCAAATGGGCAGACGAGGTATGTAAGAAGTATGATCGTGACGATGTAAAACTCTTCTATAATGATTTTAATACTTATGATTGCCCGGAAGACGAAATTCACTTGATTGACTTTATCAATGAAGATGGAAAGATTTGTGATGGGCTTGGTATGCAGAGTCACTTGAACGTAAGTGAAAATCCAACTCCGGATAAATATGCACAGGCATTGGAGTGCTTCCGTATCAACATGCCTGATACAGAGATTCATATCACAGAGTTAGATGCCGGTGGTGAAGGTGTTTCTGATGCTGACCAGGCAGTATACTTTGATCAGATTATGGGTGCTCTGATGCAGAGCAAAGCAAAGGGTAACAAGATTACAGCACTTGTTATCTGGGGATTGTATGATGGTTTATCTTGGCGTTATAATTCGAACCCATTACCATTTAATGGTTTGTTCTCGCCAAAATCATCTTACTATGCATTGATTGATGCAAAGAATAGCTATTGGACCGCAAAATAGAATAGCATAATAAAAGGGAATATCGGGAAATAGATAGTCCACAACAGCGGAGGCTGTGACTCGTGTGAGTCACAGCTTCCGCTAAAATTTTCTCAAAAGAAAAATCCATGATATGTTGCCCTCTTATCTGGCAATAAAGCAGCACCATTCCTTCATATGTTCTACCGATAGAATTTCAAAGCCATTTTCTTCCAGGGCGTGACGCACGTCCTCTTCTTTGGTATCAATAATGCCGGAAGTAATATAGAGCCCGCCTTTTTTCAGGTGAGGACGAATTACTCCGGTGAGAGGAATAATGACATCAGCAAGAATATTGGCAACCACGATATCATGGCTGGTGCCGGCTTTTACTTTCAAAAAGGCATTACTGATTAAGTCACCGTCATAAAGCGTGTACCGGGAGGAGGGAATCTGATTGACCGCCATATTCTCGGCAGCTACTTTTACGGCAACTTCGTCGATATCAATAGCCGTGGCATGAGCAGCACCCAATTTCAGTGCGGCAATCGACAGAATGCCACTGCCACATCCCACGTCCAGAATGGAATCTCCTTCCTTGACGTATTTATCCAATGCCCGGATACAGAGTTTTGTTGTCTCGTGGGAACCGGTACCAAAAGCAATTCCCGGATCAATTTCGATGAGAATGTCGGAATCCTTTTCTTTTTCATAGGTCTCCCAGGTGGGTTTGATGACAATGTCATCGGCAGCGCGGAAAGGTTTGAAAAAAGTTTTCCAGTTATTAATCCAGTCCTTGTCCTCTGTCTCGGAAAGGGTAATGGTTCCTTTTCCGATTTCGCAAAATTCCCGAAGCTCCTGAAAAATATTCTGTACCTGAAGCATCACTTTCTCCGGGTCACAGTTTTCCGGTTCCATATAGAAGTGAACTTTGGCGGTGCCATCATTGTCCACCGGGTCCGGCAGAATATCCACGAACATTTTTTCCTTGTCTGCTTCCGAGAGAGGAAGCTTGTCTTCGATTTCGATGCCCTCTACGCCGATTTCATCCAGCTTATAGCTTAAAAGATCAACGGCATCGGTGTGTGTGTCCAATGTAAAACGAATCCATTTCATAGGTCTGACTCCTTTATTTGATATTCTTATTGTAGCGGGAAAAGAAGGGAAAATCAAGGTTGAAATGCGTGGGAAAAGCAGATAAAATGATAAAAGAGAGTTGCAAATGTGGAGGAACAAAAGATGCGGGAAAAATGGATTGTGCAGACGAAAAAGGGTGACTTTAACGGATTGGCTGGAGAATTGGGAGTATCGCCTCTGGTGGTTCGGTGTATGATGAACCGGGGGCTGACTGACCGGGATGAGATGCGGCGGTATCTGTATGGCACGCTGGAGGATTTACATGACCCTTTTCTAATGAAAGATATGCAAGTGGCTGTGGCGCTGGTGAAGGAAGCGAAAGAAAAGAGCCGGAAGATTGCAATTGCCTCCGATTTTGACTGTGATGGGATTTTCTCCGGCTACATATTGTGGAAGGGGCTGACGCGTCTGGGATTTGACTGCCGGATTTATACTCCGGACCGTGTACTGGAGGGATATGGCCTCAACGAGAGAATTGTGGATGAAGCAGCGGCGGAAGAGCGAGAACTCTTGATTACCTGTGATAATGGGATTGCGGCAGGGGCAGAGATTGCCTATGCCAGACAAAAGGGGATGACGGTGATTGTCACGGATCATCATGAGGTGCAGGAGCAGATGCCGGAGGCAGATGCGGTGTTGGACCCCAAGAGGCAGGATGAGACCTATCCCTTTGGAGGACTTTGTGGCGGCGGTGTGGCGTTTAAATTCATCTGTGCGCTATATGATACGTTTGCAGTGCCTGAGCAGGAGAAGTGGTCGCTTTTAGAGTACACGGCCATTGCCACGGTGGCAGATGTGATGGAACTTGTGGATGAGAACCGGATTCTTGTCAAATATGGGCTTCAGGCTTTGCAGAAGAGCGGGAATACCGGGTTAAGGGCTTTGCTTGAGGTACAGGGGCTTGCTGGGAAAAAACTCAATGCCGGGCACATAGGATTTATTCTGGGGCCGTGTTTTAATGCGGCCGGGCGAATTGCGACTGTGGCGGATTCCTTTTCCCTTTTGATGGAGGAGGATTGGGAAGAAGCGCTTGCCAAAGCAGAGAAGCTTAAGAAAATCAACGAGGATAGGAAGAGCATGACGGAACAAGGGGCAGAGGAAGCTTTCGCCCAATTGGAAACTCAGCCTCTCGCAGATATTCTCATTTTGCTTCTCCCGGATACCCACGAGAGCCTGGTGGGGATTATTGCCGGCCGCGTGAAAGAGAGGACGGGGCATCCGGCCATTGTGTTTACCCGGACGGAGGATGGACTGGTGAAGGGATCCGGACGGTCCATTGAGGGATATCACATGTTTCAGGAACTGATGAAATGCAAGGATCTGATGGTTCGGTTCGGCGGGCACAAGATGGCGGCGGGGATGACGCTGAGAGAAGAGGATTTACCGGAGCTTATGCGACGGCTGAATGAGGAGTCCCGGCTGACAGAGGAGGATTTTCGCCCGGTGGTGTATATTGATGCCCCGATGCCGGTTGGCTATGCAACCGAAAAGCTTTTGACGGAATTTGAGCGGATGGAGCCCTTTGGCGTGGGTAATCCGAAACCGGTGTTTGCGGAGCAGCATTTCCGGGTGTTGCGAGGGAGACGTCTGGGAAAAGAAAAAAATGTATTGAAACTATTTGTGGAAAATGATGCCGGCAGCCGCTGCGATGCCATGTTGTTCAGCCAGGTGGAGGAATTCGAGGCCTTTGTCCGCGACAACTGGGGTGAGAGGGAGCTGGTACGGATGTACGAGGGCAGGGAAAATGATATTGATGTGGCATTTACCTACTTTCCGACTTTGAATGAGTATCAGGGGGTACGCACGATACAGATTCAGGTTGCGGGATTTTGTCACGTGGAGAGAAAGGGGCGGTAAGATGGTTGAGATAAGTTTGTGTATGATTGTGAAAAATGAGGAAAAGGTGCTGGCGAGATGCCTGGACAGTATTGTGGACCTTATGGATGAGATTATTATTGTGGATACCGGTTCTACTGATGCCACAAAAGAAATTGCGGCCCGGTATACGGACAAAATTTATGACTTTGCGTGGATTCAGGATTTCTCCGCGGCCCGTAATTTTGCTTTTTCCAAGGCGACGAAAGACTATATTTATACGGCGGATGCAGATGAGGTGCTGGATGCAGAAAATCATAGCCGTTTTGCGGACTTGAAGCAGGTTCTTCTGCCGGAGATTGAGATGGTGCAGATGAAGTATGGGAACCAACTTTCCCACGGTACAGCTTACAATTTTGATGAGGAGTACCGGCCGAAGCTGTTTAAGCGACTGAGGGAATGGACGTGGATTGAACCGGTTCACGAACAGGTGCGGCTGGACCCGGTTGTCTTTGATTCGGACATCGTCATTACCCACAAGCCCCATGACAATCACGCCAAGAGAGATTTTGCGGTGTTCCAGAAGCAGATTCGCGAGGGAAAAACGCTGTCGAAGCGGCTACATCATATGTATGCCATGGAACTGTATATATCCGGTGACGAGGATGATTTGGCGGAGGCGGAGCCGTTTTTTGCTGCCAGTGCGGTGGACCCGGCGAGAAGTATGGACGAGGTGAAGGAAGCAGCCTGTGTCGTGTGCCGCAGTGCCAGATTGCGTGGAGACAGCCATACGTTGCTGAAGATGAGCCTGAAAGATTTGCTGACAGAGGGTTCTTCGGAGATGTGCTATGAGCTGGGAGAGTATTTTCTGGCGGCAGATGACCTGGAAGAAGCGGCCATGTGGTATTACAATGCCATGCATGAAACCCAGAGCATATTGAATATTCATACCTCCACAGACTGGCCGGAGGAAAAATTAGCACAGATTCAGCAGAGAATGGGCAATTAACTATTGCCGATTGGCAGATTTTCGTGTATAATATATGCCGTGTCTGTGAGGACACGGGTAATGTAAAAAAGGGAGTTTTCCCTGTTGAAGAGAAATAGGAGGAATGGCTATGGTAACAGCTATTGTAGGAGCAAACTGGGGTGACGAAGGAAAGGGCAAAATCACCGACATGCTGGGTGAGGAGTCCGATATTATTGTTCGTTTTCAGGGCGGCAGCAATGCCGGACACACCATTGTAAATGATTACGGTAAGTTTGCGCTTCATATTTTGCCATCCGGCGTATTCTACGACCATACCACAAGCATTATAGGAAATGGTGTTGCACTGAACATCCCGGATTTGTTCAAGGAGATTCAGGGAATCGTGGATCAGGGCGTGCCGATGCCGAAGATTAAAGTTTCGGATCGTGCCCAGATTGTGATGCCATATCATATTCTGTTTGACCAGTATGAGGAAGAACGTCTGGCAGGCAAATCTTTTGGCTCCACAAAGTCTGGTATTGCACCATTCTATTCGGATAAATATGCGAAGACCGGTATTCAGGTTTCCGAGCTTTTTGATGAGGAGTCTTTGAGGGAAAAGGTTGTTGGTATCTGCGAGAAGAAAAATGTGCTTTTGGAGCACCTTTATCATAAACCTGCCCTGCAGGTGGATGAAGTAATGGAGACTTTGAGGGAATACCGTAAGATGGTAGAACCTTATGTGTGCGATGTGTCTGCTTTCCTGTTTGAGGCCCTGAAGGAAGGAAAACGGGTTCTGCTTGAGGGACAGCTTGGCTCTCTGAAGGATCCGGATCACGGGATTTACCCGATGGTTACATCCTCTTCCACACTGGCAGGATATGGTGCCGTGGGCGCCGGCGTTCCGCCCTATGAGATTAAGAGGATTGTGACGGTTGTAAAGGCTTATTCCAGTGCCGTGGGTGCCGGTGAGTTCGTCAGTGAGATTTTTGGCGAGGAAGCCGATGAACTCCGCCGCCGCGGTGGAGATGGTGGCGAATATGGTGCTACCACCGGCCGTCCGAGACGTATGGGTTGGTTTGACGCTGTGGCAAGCCGTTATGGCTGCCGGATTCAGGGAGCTACAGAAGTGGCACTTACTGTTCTGGATGTACTTGGTTATCTGGATGAACTTCCGGTATGTGTTGGTTACGAAATTGATGGCAAGGTGACGAAAGATTTCCCGACCACAAGCCAGTTGAAGAAGGCGAAACCGGTTTACGAGGTCCTGCCTGGATGGAAGAGTGACATCCGCGGAATCACAGAATATGATAAATTGCCGGAGAATTGTCGGAAGTACATTGAATTTATTGAGAAGGAACTTGGGGTTCCGGTGAAAATGGTTTCCAACGGCCCGGGACGCCACGAGATTATTCATCGATAATAACGATAATAAATAGAAAAAAGATTCTCAAAGCATGATGCCATGCATGAGAATCTTTTTTTAAAAGTACAGTTTTTTAACTACGTTTACATCGCAAGTAATACTCTCAACAGTGTGTCATTTTGCTCCGGCATCATAAAGCACAGCCGGAAGTACTTGTTGTTCAAAAACGGAAAGGTGGAGCAGTCTCTTATCATAAGTTTCTGCTGAATGGCGGCATCAAATACATCTTCAGAAGTAAAATCGTCATTTAATATTTTGACCAACACGAAGTTGCCGTGAGCCTGAAAGGTTTTATAATTTGGACTGGCGTCCAGTGCCAGACAGACCCGTTTTCTTTCTGCAGAAATAAGTTGTCTTGTTTTTTTAATGTATGCTTTGTCGCGGAACATAATTTCTCCGGCGATGGCTGCGAGAGAGTTGATGGTCCAGGGATTTTTCTTCTGGTTGATTTCTTTCAGCAAATCATGGTTGCCGCAGATGGCGTAGCCGAGACGAAGTCCCGGAGCGGCGAAAAATTTGGAAGTGCCCCGTAGAATGATAATGTTATTGTAAAATTCTGTCAGTGGAACAGCGGTCACTTCGTCTGGATTTTCGGTGAACTCCACGTAGGTTTCATCCACCAGAACGGTAATCGATTTTCGTTTGCAGTAATCTAGGATTTCCCGCATCTGCTCCCGTTTGATGACGGAAGAGGTTGGGTTATTGGGGTTACACAGAATCAAAAGATCCACATCGTGGGACAGCTCTTCTGTCAGTGCAGCAGTATCTAACTGGAATTCACTGGCTTCCGTCAGACTAAAGTAGTGAGAACGTCCTCCCCCCATAGCGACTTCGCGCTCGTATTCCGAGTAGGTTGGGCCTACAATCAATGCTTTTTCTGGGTGAGTAATTTGTATAAAGAGGGAAATCAGCTCGGTGGAACCGTTTCCCACAACGATATTTTCAATATCGGAATGGACATAATTGGCAATGCATTTGCGTAGGGAGGTATATTCTCTGTCCGGGTAGCTGGTGATGGCGTCAATGCGATAAGCCAGCGTTCTTTTCAGGCGGAAAGAGACTCCTAAAGGATTGACATTGGCTGAAAAACTTATAATATCCTCCTTGCGGATACCGTAGACCTCCTCAATTTTTTCCAAATCACTTCCGTGAAAATGTTCCTTTGGTTTCATAATATTCATCGCTCCTCTCTTCTTCTTATTATAGACAGTGCGGGGATGTTTCGCAAGATAAAACTTGCTATTCACAGAAAGCGGAAAAAATGGTATACTATAGAATTGAGATTAGGAGGTTACCAATGAGAGAGAAAATCTTGTCACTGGCTAAAGGAAATTTCATATATGAGACGCCGGAACTGGTTCTGTCGACGGAACGTCTGGAGTTTCAGGTGACAGCGGGAACACACGGCTCGGCAAGTTTTGTCCTGACGAATGCTCATGGAACAAAGGTGAAAGGATTTGGGGCTGTTGAGGATGTGTGCGTGGATTTTCTGCCTTTTTTTGATGAAAAAGACAATGAATTGACGATAGAAGTGGATGCAACGGAACTGGTGCCAGGTGAACATTTACAGGGAGAATTGGTTCTGGTGACGGACTGCGGAGAGGAAAAACTTCCTTATGACGTAGAAGTTACTGCACCGGAACTGGCAGATGACAAAGGATCGGTTCGGGATTACTATACGCTGCAGGAGCGAATTGAAGAGAATCCGGAGAGGGGGGCTGATCTTTTTCTGGCTCCGGAATTCCGGGAGGCTTTTCTTTATCGGGACGAGAGCGGCAAAATTCTGTATGATGTTCTCACCCGAAAGAATACAAAGTTACAAAGTATGGAAGAATTCCTAGTTGCGATGAAGAAAAAGGAAGCAATTCGTTTCGAGGTAAAACACCCCAGCGGACGAGAAATTGCTTATGAGCTGAATGGTACGGATATACAGGATACCCTCTTGATTCAGGTCAACACATGGGGACATGCAGGGATTCATGTGACCACGACAGCTGATTTTATTGAGCCTCAGACCCATGTTCTGTGGACGGATGAGTTTGAACGGGGGCAGGACATTCTGGATTTTACAATCCGGGCAGACAAGGTTTTGGTCGGAAGAAGACATGGAGAAATTATTTTACAGACGCCATACGAAAAAAAAGTGATTCGTATCAGTGCCCATAATCAGCAGGGAGAGGGAGAGCGGAAGATACGGCGGGCAAGAAAAAAGGCCATTGCCATGATGTACCGAATGTTTCTGGCTTACCAGGAAAAGCGGATTGCCCGAGATGCCTTTGTGGAATTCCTCTCAAAAAACAGGGAAGTTCTGGAGAAAATCAGTGGTGTATATTCTGTGGCGGTTCACGGATATATTGCGGTTATGCTGCGGGAGGAGGAAGCAATTCTGGAATTTTTCCGTGAGACAGAACCATTGAAACTTCCTCCTTTGGGAGTGTCGATAGAAGAGATAGAAAGTTATATCATGATTCAATTTGTGAAAACTATCTACACAGGGCGCGGGGAAGACAGGCAGAGTTTGGGAAAACTGATTGCAACTTATGGTGAGAATGGTTATCAGAGCAGTATCCTTACGTACATACAGGCGCAGGTGGACGAGAGATATCGTTTTATTCATCTGTTGGAACAGGATGTGCGGGAACAGATTGAGGCAGGCAGCAACAGCCCATTGCTCTACTCCGTTATGATGTTGGCATACCGGGAGGATTCTACGCTGATTGCCAGTCTGGATGATGTAACTGTGAATGCAGTGAATTACGGGTTAAAACGAGGTTTAACAACAAAAGAAATCTCATTGGCGGTAAGTTTTCTGGGAGAACGTATAAGAAAATTCGATCGAAAAGTATTTGGCATGTTGCAAAAGCTGTACGATTTCTTTGTCATGACAGATACTCTCCGGGGGCTCTGCGGAATGCTAATCCGTAGTGAAAGCCGGAATCCGAAATATTTCCCGTGGTTTGCCAAAGGAGTGAGCCGTCATCTGCGCCTTACAGATTTGTTTGAATATTATATGTATACGCTGGATACGGAACGGGTGGGGACTTTGCCGGATGCGGTACTATCTTACTTTCAGTTTGAGAACCACTTGAATGACCGGTGCAAGTCATTTCTCTTTGCCTATATATGGAAACACCGCAATGAGCATCCGGATATTTTCCGCATGTATGAGGAACAGATGTGGAGCTTTCTGCAGCGTCAGCTCGGTCACCACCGGATTTCAGAGGATCTTGCTGTTCTCTATGAAGGATTTCTTACGGAGGAGAAGATTACCGGTGATATAGCACAGGAACTTCCCTATGTGATGTTTATGCATGTTTTGTTCTGCGATAATGAGAAAATGGATGGTGTTGTTGTCGTTCACCGGGAGACGGAAGAGGAAGTCTATTATCCACTGGAGGGCGGACAGGCACGAATTGCGCTTTATACACCCAATACTCAGATTTTCTTTGTTGATGAGCGGGGGCGGTATTATGCAGGAACGGTGGATTACCGGATAAAAAAGTTGCTTCAGATGGATGACTATGCCATGCTCTGTTATGAGCAGGGGGCGAGAATGCCACAGCTTCTTGCACATTTGGCCTATCGGGCAGAGCGTGCTGCGAGATTGCAGGATAATCAGGCTGAGGTGCTTTATGACTCGCTGCATATTGCTGGTCTCCGGCCTCATATGAAAGAAAAAGTTCTTTTGTGTCTGTATGATTATTTCCGCGAGCAGCGAGACACAACACATTTGTTGGAGGTGCTCGATCAGCTTGATCCTGTGAGGATGAAGAGAGAACGGATTCATGAGGTGGCTGCTGACTGCATTTATCAGGGAATGTACGAGAAGGCACAAACGATGTTGCTTCGCCATGGTGTGGTGGATTGTGATGTGCGTGCTCTTGCTATGCTGGTGTCTCAATTGACGCAGGAAAATGAACAGGAATGTGAACCGATACTTGTTAAATGGGCTCTTCACCTTTACCGTCAGGGCTGCTTCGACAAGGGGGCTATGGATTATCTGCGCCGTTACTATACGGGGGATTTGGCTACCTTCACCGCCCTTTATAACAAATGTCGGGAAATGCCGGAAGTTGGTGTGGATGAGGATATAACAGAGCGTCTGTTGGCTCAGGTCCTTTTTGTGGGAGCTGACCAGAATGATTATGAAGAAATATATATGAACTATTTTGAACATGGTGAGAACCGGATGTTAGTGAAGGCGTTCCTGTCGCAGCTTGCCTATGATTATGTGGTGGAGCGGACGGAACTTTCAGAACCCCTTTTTGTGAAGATTGAGAAGGAAGCCATGTATGAAAAAGATATGGTTATGGTTCTTGCGGCCCTGCGCTATTACCGGCTGGAGAATCAATTTGCTAGCAAACAAAAAGAGTTTGTGGAACTGAATCTGGAGAAATTCGCCAGCGAGGGCGTGGTATTTGCTTTTATGAAGGATTACATCGGTAAGGTAAATGTACCTTATGAGATTGAGAATACGGTTCTAATTCAGTATTACAGTGGCACGGAAAGAGGCGTGTTCCTCTATGAGAAAACGGAAGATGGAAATTTCCAACCTCAGTCCATGAGGCGGATCTTTCCGGGAGTATATATATATGAGATGCTGCTTTTTGAAGGCGAGGAGAAGCAATGCTATATTTATGAAGAAGAGACGGATGAGAAGACAGATACGATGACTATTCGGCGACCGGATACGGCTGGCGGTTCACCGGGCTTTTTCCAGATGGTCAATCAGATGATTCGGACAGAGGGAGAAGGCGATACAGACCGGTATGGCGAAGTGCGCAGGAGGTATGAGAGTGACCGCCATGCGGCAGGTAAATTGTTCACACTGCATTGATGACTGGTTGCAATGGCAGAAGAACAGAAATGGAGATTACTATGAGTGAGAGAACATTGCTGTTAGGATTTGACCTGGGTGATGAAAAATCACAGATGGCAGTATACGACAGAGAGAAGATGGAGCCGGTACTGATAGGGCAGACGGAAGAAAATCCGGAAGCTCTCATCAATACTGAGATTGCCCTGGATGGCATGGAACCCTTGACAGATTTTCTTGTGCGTATTCGACGTGGAGAGGAGATTGTTGTGGATGGGAAAGTGTCTCATCCGGTGAATATGTTGTCGTTTTTCTTCCGCAAGACGTTGTCTCTCACGAGGCAGCAGTATCCCGGCGAGACCATCAAACAGCTTGTCGTGACAACGGCCGGGGCGGACCGGGATTTTACTGAATTGATTTATGCGGCACTAGAACAGCTGGGAATCGGACGTGACCGGGCCTATGTTATGGACCATAAGCAGACATTTCCGTATTATGTGCTCTACCAGAAAAAAGAACTCTGGGTCAATGACGTGGGACTGTTTGACTGTGAAAAAGACCAGCTCACCTATTACCAGATGCAGGTGGACCGGGGGAAAAATCCCATTCTTGTAGGAGTACAGGAAAGGGATTATTCGGATGCACTGGATTTGTCTGAGAATGGGGAGGAGCACCGAGCGGCAGTCTTTGAAAATGTGGTCTATGGTGCCATTCATAAGCAGTTGCTGTCCACTTTATATATGACGGGAGACGGTTTTGAAGGAGGTTGGGCGGATTCGGTATTCCGCAAGCTGTGTGTGGGAAGGCGCCTGTTTAAGGGGCGAAATCTGTATGTCAGTGGTGCCTGTTATGTGGCCAAAGAATTTGGCGAGTCAAAACGACTGGAAGATTATCTTTTGTTGGATGAAGAAATGATTTCTTCCCATCTTTCGATTCAGGTATATGCAGATGCCAAACTACAGGAAATTAGTCTTGCCCGTGCCGGTACACCGTGGTATATGGTGGATCGGGAGATTTCGTTAATTCCGGAAGGAGATAGTGAAATTACACTTACAGCAAAGAACATTTTTGATCAGAGAGAAAAACAGTTTATCCTGGATTTGGACCCGGTGGAGGGGCGGCTGGACCGCCACTGCCGTCTGGGAATGAGGGTGCGGTTTGAGTCCCCGAAGCGTTGTATTGTGACGTTGAAAGATGGGGGATTTGGCGAATTTTTCCCGACTTCCAACCGAATCTGGGAGAAAACAGTAGAACTATAAAAGCCGTATTGTGGCGTCAATGAATAATCAGGGAGGTGCCTATGTTTATTCTTGCCAAAGGGCAGATGGCAGAAAAACCATATGAAATGCCCTACACAGGAAAGAAAGTCTTTTCTGTGGAAGAACTCTGTTATTACATTTACAATAATATATATAGTATCAATGAGGACTTTTTCCAACCGTCACTGTCGGTGTGGATGAAAGAGGAATTGGGACTGCCGGAACTGGCGGACAAACTGGAAGAGATGATAAAAGAGGAACACGGCCTCAAAGATCTTGTCGTGACAACGCTGTGCGGCTGTGATTATTATCAGGAGAAGGAAATCCGGAAAATCATCAAGGTGCTGGATGAAATCAATAATCTGCCGGTATTCCGTAAAAAGAAAATCAAGGCAGACAATTATCTCCGGGCAGGACGGTATGGAAAAGGATTGATGGAATATCGTAAGCTTCTGCACGGTAGCTATGCTGTGAACTTTACGCCGGAGGAATACGGGGATATCCTGCACAATCAGGGGATTGCCCATTTTTACACCTCTTCCTTTGCGGAGGCAAAAGAGGATTTCCGGGAAGCCTATGTGAGGAACAACAAAAAGGACTCCCTGGATCATTATCTCTGGATTCTTTTGATGGAGGGCGAGGATAAGAAGTTTGAAGAAGAGGGAATCTCTTTTGGGCTGAAACCCGCTGAGATTCAGGAGGTGCGCCTGCGGTATCAGGAGGCTTTGGCGGATTTCCGGTTATCGGAGAATTCAACTCGTACGATAGAAGAATATAAAGAACAGCTGCGGGCAGCTTTTGCCTGTTAAAAAGGAGGTGGCAGCGTGAAAGGATTTTCTTTTTGGGGTAGTCTTTTTCATCGAAAAAAGAAAAATGATTTGGCGGCAGACGCTGCCATGGAGAGCATAAACGAAGAACAACCTTCTGCGCTTTTACAGGAACTGGAACGGGAACCGGTAAAGGTGGAGATGGAAAAAGTCGATTTGCACAATGACAAAGCCCGGCTGGATTATCTCGGAAGACTTTATGAGGGAATCCAGGAGGCCAAAAGGCAGTGCGAGGACATTAAGTTTGAGTATGGACAGGTCACATCTTACTTGAAAGATATCCAGCTGATTGATCAGGCACCGGAGGAAGAAAAGGAAAAACTTCTCACAGCGGCACAGCTGATTCAGGAACTGACCAAAGAACGGCGGAAACTGCAAAAGAAGGAATACAAATTTACAGACGGCCAGCGCCGAGCAATGGAAAACTACGAAGACATAGTGGATAAGGACATACAGAATCTTCTGGAATATGAAGATTTTCAGATGAAGATTAAGCACGATATGCGGCAGCTTTCCGGTGAGAAAAACTTGCTGCTGGCAGATAAGAAAGACATCATTCGCCGTCAGCGGATGTTAAAAACCATTGGAAAATGTCTGACGGCACTGTTGATTGCCACCGGGGCGATGCTGGCGGCACTGGCATATTGCTTCAAAGTGGATATCGGGATGCCTTTTGTAGGTACGGTGGCGGTGACCTTTGTGATTGCGGTATTGATTCTTAATGAATCCAGGAAAAACCGAATTGATATGGTGATTACAGAGAAGAAGTGCAATCGGGCCATTTTCCTGTCTAACCGCGTGAAAATTAAATACGTGAATAATGTCCGCACATTGGACTATATGTACCATAAATATCAGGTGCGCAATGCGACAGAACTGGATTTTGTCCACAGCCAGTATGTGCGTGCCAAAAGAGAGTGGGCCAAGCAGCGGGAGAGCAGTATACGCATCAATGAATGTAACCAGATTGTGCTTGCGGAGCTGCGCCGGCTGGGTGTAAAAGACTGCGATATCTGGCTGGGCCAGGCAGCAGCTCTTGTGGAACCGAAAGAAATGGTGGAGGTGCGGCATGACTTAAATGTGCGCCGCCAAAAACTGCGTGAGCAATTGGACTATAACACCAGTGTCATGGAAGACTGTCTGGAGGAAATGGAAAAAATCCGCAGCATGAAGCCGGAGTATGCAGTAGAAGTGGAAAGAATTTTAGGAGGAATGAATGGATGAAGCCTGACATAGACTATACCTTATACTTGTGCACGGACCGTCAGCTGATGACGACAGAAACCATAGAGGAATCCGTAGAACTTGCCATCCAGGGCGGTGTGACAGTGGTACAGCTCAGAGAAAAAGAGTGTACCTCCAGAGAATTTTACGAGATGGCGAAGGCGGTAAAAACCATAACGGATGCCTACGAAGTTCCGCTGATTATTAATGACCGGATTGATATTGCCCTGGCGGTGGGGGCAGATGGTGTCCACCTTGGTCAGAAAGACATTCCTGTGGGAGTGGCGAGAGATTTGCTGGGAGCGGACAAGATTGTGGGGGCTACCGCCAACACGGTGGAACTGGCGAAAGAGGCCTGGCATGCCGGCGCGGATTATCTCGGAGCGGGAGATGTGTTCGGAACAACCACAAAATCAGATACGAAACATATTACATTGGATGATTTGAAAGCAATCCGGGATGCGGTAGAAATACCGGTGGTTGCCATCGGCGGCGTCAATGAGGAAAACATTGCTCTATTAAAACCCACGGGAGTAGACGGGGCAGCTGTAATCTCCGCCGTTGTGGGACAGAAAGATATCACAGCTGCTGCAGAAAAACTTATTTCAAATTTTCAAGAAGCATAACAGGAACCCGGAGGTTGCCTTCTCCGGTACCGATTTCCAAATCCGGTTTATTGGCACCATGAAAATCTGTGCCACCGGTGATAAACAAATTGTACTCGCTGGCCAGCTTCCGCACGAAAGCTTCGTCGTTACCCCGGTTCCGGGAGTACATGGCTTCGATGCCGCGCAGACCGTAGCCTTTCAGCTCGGTGAGCAGGTCGTGAAGTTCCGTCACAGACATTTTGTAGAGCAGAGGGTGTGCCAGTACCGGTATACCTCCTGCTTTTTTGATAAGTTCAATCCCTTTTTCCGGCGTCAGGTATTTTCTCATGACAAAATAGGGACCGTCCTGTGCCAGAATTTTTTTGAAAGCCGAATCAATACTGGGAATGGCACCTTTTTCCAACAGGAAACGGGCAAAATGTGCTCTTGTCAGTATGGTATCCCCAAAACGTTCCACCAGAGATTCATAATCAATGGGATAGCCGGCGTTGTTTAAATTTTCACACATTTTCCGGTTGCGGTCATCCCGTTCTTTTGCCACGGCATCCAGCGTCTCGCACAATTCCGGCTGATTCCAGTCCAGATTGTACCCAAGAATATGAATTTCCTTTTTTCGCGTGGGAGAAATCGTATACTCACAGGAAAGTTCCACGCCCGGAATCACCTGAATATGTTTGCTTTCTGCTGCTTTCATGGCGCGTCCGACACCATCTACCGTGTCGTGGTCTGTAAGGGCAAAAGCCACAAGCCCCTGCCTGGCTGCCAGCTCCACAAGTTCTTCCGGCGTACAGGTGCCGTCAGAACAATTGGAATGTACGTGTAAATCAATATATTTCATAAGAACCTCCAAAATCTATGTATCTATGTACTATATTAGCACAGTTCTTTTTTTTTGAAAAGAATCATATCTTATTTCAAAGAAGTTTGTAACCGGTGTCTGTCTGTGCTCCGGGATGGAGGGGAGAATGAAAAAGAGTGTAATCATTCAAATGGCAAAGGGAGTCGTGTTTGCCTATCTGATATCGGGAATCAGCCTTGTTCTGTTGGCGTTCCTGATGTTTCAGTGGGATGTTCCTGAGGGAGTTGTGCGGGGAGGCATCATCTTTGCCTATGTCTTTTCCTGCTTTTTAAGCGGTATGGTAGTCAGCGCAAATCACGAAGGGCGCAGATACCTCTGGGGGCTGGCGATGGGAATGTTATATTATCTCATTCTATTTGCAGGTTCCATGATTTTTAACCGTGCCGTGTTTACTCAGATTCCGGGAATTTTTCCGGCTCTGTTCCTCTGCGCCTTTGGCGGAATGCTCGGCGGCATGTTGCAGGCGGGACGGAAGTAACCCCCATTTTGCTGTATGTTCCATATAAGAGACGCTGTCTCCAATACGCAAACCAAGTACCGGCGAAGACATAGCTCTTTTATGGAACATATAGCAAAATTTTTTTGTGTTCTGGAACCAGTACGGGGAAGTGAGAGAATCAATAGAAAAAATCTCTTTGCAAGTTTCAAAATCAATGATATACTATCGGATGAAAATTGAAAAACGGCACATAAACGACACAAGTATTGCTTTGCATGTAAATCTGATTACGGTATCTATGTACAAAATA
>JALENH010000114.1 GCA_022767895.1 Eubacterium sp. | reverse complement strand
TACCAATGAAGGACATATATCTGATACGACATGGAAGACAGTGCAGTAAGCTGTGTAATGTGGATGTGGAACTGGATGAGGTTGGACGGAGACAGGCGGAACTGGCAGGACAGAGGCTTCAGTCCTATGGATTGGAAAAACTGTATTCTTCTGAATTGCTGCGTGCCAGAGAGACGGCACAAATTATTGGTCAGTCCATTCAACTGGATTATGAGATACTTCCCGATATACAAGAAATTAATTTTGGAGGATTCACTGGCAGGACAGATGAAGAAATTCGTGTTCGATACGGTGAGTTTCGCAAAGAACGTTCCCTGCACCGGGAGGATATACCTTATCCGGATGGCGGAGAGTGTGGAGCTGATGTGGCGGCAAGGGTTATGCCACAGATTCTTGCGCTATGCGGCAGATCGGAAAGTCGGGTGGCAGTGGTAACCCATGGGGGCGTGATTCGGTCTGTCTGTGCCGCAATTCTTCAAACCGGGCAGAAAAATAAACTGAAATTTGCCATCGATATGGAGAATACCAGTTTCACGCACTTGATTTATGATGAAGAAAGAAAATTCTTTTTCCTGGAAAGGTTTAATGATTTTGCCCATCTGGAAAATAATCCTGAACTTTTAAGGAAAAACTGGAAAACATCATTGGAACGAAATTAGTTAGAAAGGACAGATGACGATGTATAAAATGATGACCCCGGGACCGACCATGACAGCGGTTTCTGTGATGGAGGCGCGAAGCCGTCAGTTTGGTAATCCGGATGTGGACGAACAATTTTGCGAGGAGTATCATCAGGTATGCCAATCACTGGCAGAACTTCTTCATACAGAAAATGATACATATATTCTGGGAGGAGAGGGAATTCTTGCCCTGGAAGCTGCCTGCGCTTCCCTGACAGAGCCGGGAGATCGAGTGCTGGTGATTGATAATGGCATTTTTGGGAAAGGCTTTGCCGATTTTGTGAAATTATATGGCGGACAACCGGAAACTTATACGGTGGATTACCATCATCCGGTGGATGTGGCGGAATTAGAGGCATATCTGGAGAAAAATCATGATTATAAGTATGCAACCGTGGTGCACTGTGACACACCAAGTGGCGTGCTGAATGATATTAGTAAAATATGTCCGTTGCTTAAAAAATATGGAATCCTTACGGTGGTAGATGCGGTGGCGTCCATGTTTGGTGAGGAAGTCAGAGTAGATGACTGGCAGATTGATATTGTGTGCGGCGGCTCCCAGAAGGCATTATCCGCACCGCCGGGACTGGCTTTTGTTACAGTAAGTAACGATGCCATGGCTGCCATGGAGGCGAGAACGACACCGGTGGCATCTTTTTACTGCAACCTGCTGACATTTCGAAATTATTACAGGGACAAATGGTTCCCCTATACCATGCCCATTAGTGATATTTATGGTCTGGCAGAGGCTGTGCGTCTAGTGAAGGAGGATACCGGGCGGATTGAAAGACACCACCGGATTGCTGTTGCAGTGCGACAGGCGGTTAAGGAAGCAGGGCTTTCACTGTATCTGGAATATGGAGATTCAGCAACCGTAACAGTAGTAAATGTGCCGGAGGGTTTGATGGATAGGGACATCATCGGGACGATGAAGGACCAGCATGGGATACTGATATCCGGCTGCTTTGATGTGCTGGCCGGTAAAGTGTTCCGGTTGGGGCATATGGGTAACAACGCCAATGAAGATGATGTGGCAGAGATGTTATCAGCTCTTACAAAGACATTGAATTCACTGGGATTTGTTTGTCGGTGTGACATGAAAGAAATATTTTTACAGTGCCTGTAAGTGGAGTTTGCAAAATCCCCCTTTTCATGATATTCTATTGTGAAATGGGGATTTTTGAAAGTGAGGCATAAAATTGGATTTTAGAGAATTTTTAAATCAAGGCTATGTAATACTGGATGGCGCTACCGGATCGAATCTGCAGCTGGCAGGAATGAAGAGTGGCGATTGCCCGGAACAGTGGATTGTTGAACATGCAGAGGTATTTATTAATCTTCAGAAGCAATATATTGAGGCGGGCTCGGATGTGTTGTACACTCCGACTTTTACCTGCAACCGGATTAAGCTGGAGGAATATGGTCTTGCAGACAGGCAGAAGGAACTGACAAAACAATTAGTAGGACTTACCAAAGAGGCCATTCGAAGAAGTGGTACAGACCGGAAAATTTATATTGCCGGTGATATTTCCATGACCGGGCAGCAGCTGGAACCGGTGGGGAGTATGCCTTTTGAAACATTGGTTGAAATTTATAAAGAGGAAGTAAAGCTTTTGGTAGAAGAAGGAGTGGATCTCTTTGCCATTGAGACGATGATGAGTCTGCAGGAGTGCCGGGCAGCATTGTTGGCAGTGAAAGAGACCTGTGACAAGCCGGTTATGGTGACGCTGACTTACCAGGAGGATGGGCGTACTCTGTATGGGACAAGCCCGGAGACGGCACTTGTCGTGCTTCAGTCCATGGGAGCTGATGCTGTAGGAATCAACTGCTCTACGGGACCGGATAAAATGCTTGAGGCAGTGAAGGCCATGGCTTTTTATGCTTCTGTACCACTGGTGGTGAAACCCAATGCGGGACTTCCTTTTTTGAAGGATGGCGTCACCGGTTATGATATGGATGCGGAGACATTTGCATCGGCCATGCTGCCGTTGATTGAAGCAGGAGCTTCTGTGCTTGGCGGTTGTTGTGGAACAACGCCGGAGCATATCCGTCGTCTGGTGGAGAGATTGCCGGATAAGAACTGGCAGCCAAAGCAGAGAAAGAGCATTCGTGCGCTGACGACAGAGAGGAATGTGACCCCAATTCCTTTAGAGGGCAATTTCATGATTGTCGGTGAGCGAATTAATCCCACCGGGAAGAAGGCATTGCAGGAGGAACTGAGAGCCGGAAGCCTGAATCTGGTGATGGATATGGCAGAGGAACAGGCGGAACTGGGTGCGCAGATTCTCGATGTCAATATGGGGATGAATGGTATTGATGAGAAGGAAATGATGCTCCGCGTCGTGAATGAACTGACCATGACAGTAGATTTGCCGTTGAGTATTGATTCCAGCTATGTGGAAGTAGTGGAAAGCGCACTGCGTATTTACCCGGGTCGAGCACTAATTAATTCCATTTCGCTGGAACCGGAGAAATTTGAAAAACTAATCCCGGTGGCGAAAAAATATGGAGCCATGTTTATTCTTCTGCCTCTCTCGGATGCAGGACTGCCGAAAGATCTTCAAGAAAAGAAGGAGATTATTAATACAATCCTGACGGAAGCAAAACGTCAGGGAATGGCTGAGGAGGACATCATTGTGGATGGCCTTGTGGCTACCATCGGTGCCAATAAAAAAGCGGCACTGGAAGTACTGGAGACCATTCGCTACTGTAAGGAGGAACTGGGAGTCGCAACGATTTGCGGACTTTCCAATATTTCTTTTGGATTGCCGGAGAGAGTTTTTGTCAATAGTGCGTTTCTGACGCTTGCTATTGGTCAGGGATTGACTATGGCAATTGCCAATCCGTCCCAGACCCTTTTAGTCAATGCGGCGCTTGCTACTGATTTGTTGCTGAACAAAGAAGAAGCTGACCTGCGCTATATCAATGGAGTGGCAGGGGCCACCGTTACCCAGAACCAGACGAGGAAAGAGGAAACCAAAGAGGAAGGACATCCGCTGTTTCTGGCGGTGGTAAAAGGAAAGAGCGGTCATGTGCTGGATTTGGTGGAAGAGGAATTGAAGCGGGGGACAGAGCCGGCGGAAATCATAGATACGCATTTGATACCAGCCATTAATTATGTGGGAGAATTGTTTGAACAGAAAAAATATTTCCTGCCACAGCTGATTGCCAGTGCAGAAACGATGGAGAAAGCCATCAATCGCCTGGAGCCGCTTTTGGAGGCTGCCAGAGGGGGCGAGAAGCTGGGTACTATTGTTGTTGCCACGGTGAAGGGAGATATCCATGATATCGGGAAAAATCTGGTTGCCCTGATGCTGAGAAATTACGGCTATCATGTAATCGATCTGGGGAAAGATGTGGAGAGTCAGGAAATTCTGGATGCGGCAAGGGAGAATCAGGCAGCGGTGATTGGATTGTCGGCATTGATGACCACGACGATGATGGAGATGAAAGAAGTGGTTGATCTAGCAAAAGAACAGGGAATCACCTCGAAAATTGTTATCGGTGGCGCTGTAGTGACGGAGAGTTTTGCTGAGGAAATTGGAGCGGACGGTTATTCTGCGGATGCCAGGGAAGCAGTGAAACTGGTGAATCGTCTGCTGGAGCAATAGAGGACAGGAGGAAGTCATGGTAGATGTAATCATTCCGGTGTACAGGCCGGAGGAGGACAAGCTGATGGGGCTGATCGAAAAACTGAATGCCCAGACAGTGAAACCGGATCACGTATTTTTTATGCAGACGCTGGTGAGTGGTGAAGAGGATGAAAGAGTCAGAAAGATGCTTGAAAAAGCCAATCATGCCGTAGTTACTCCGGTGGAGAAGAAGAACTTTGATCATGGTGGCACGAGAAATCAGGGAGCGGCATTGTCGAAAGCAGAGTTCATGCTTTTTATGACTCAGGATGCCGTGCCGGTGGATAAGTATCTCATTGAGCATATGATACATGCTATGTCATCGGAAAAAGTCGCCACTGCCTATGGACGCCAGCTGCCGGATGATCAGGTCGGTGTGATTGAGCACTACACAAGAGAATTCAATTACCCTGCTGTGAGCCGGACAAAATCCAAAGAAGATTTGCCGGAGTTGGGAATTAAAACTTATTTCTGTTCCAACGTTTGTGCCATGTACCGTAAAAAAGTATATGACGAGATGGGAGGATTTGTCCTTCATACCATTTTCAATGAAGATATGATTATGGCGGCAGGAGTGATACAGGCTGGCTATGCGATCGCTTATGTGGCAGAGGCCGCCGTGGTTCACGCCCACAAATATACTTACAGACAGCAGTTTACGCGAAATTTTGATCTGGCGGTATCCCAGCGGCAGTACCGGGAGATTTTTGATGGTGTCGAGTCGGAATCGGAGGGCATGAAACTTGTAAAAGATACGATGAAATATTTGTTTCGCCAGGGCAAATGGTATCTTGTACCGGACTTAATATTTCAAAGCGGATTCAAATTTCTGGGATACCGGTTCGGCAAAAAATATGACAAACTGCCACTTTGGCTTGTGAGGAAATTTTCAATGAACAAAACGTATTGGAGGAATGCGGAGTGAGGGATCAGGTTCATGTCGTTCTGGCAACCTACAATGGTGAGAAATATATTGGAGAACAGTTGGATTCCCTGTTGGCACAAAGCCATGAAAATCTATCTATTGAAGTATGTGATGATGGTTCGACGGATGGAACCGTGGCAGTGATTGAGGAGTATATGTCCCGGGATGCCCGGGTAAGTCTTCATAGAAATACGGAAAATCTTGGCTATGTAAAAAACTTTCTGGAGGGGATGAAAAGAAGTCAGGCACCCTATGTGATGTTCTGTGATCAGGATGATATCTGGAACAGGGACAAGATAGAGATTTCTTTGAAAACGATGAAACGGGCAGAAGAGGAAATGCCGGATAAGCCGGTTCTTGTTTTTACTGATGCCATGAATTTTGACAGTACAACTGGAGAGGAACTGGGACTTTTTCATAAAACCAGTCATCTGGATGTGAAAAAGGTTGACACGGCACATCTTTTTATGGAAAATAAGTGTATTGGATGTACGATGTTGATGAATCGGGCAGTGCTTCCTTATTTAAACGAATTACCGGATAAAATCCGGGTTCATGACTGGTGGATTGCATTAATCTGTAGTCATTTTGGGATGATTCGTTATGTTCCTCAGGCAACATTACGTTATCGTCAGCATGAAGGGAATCAGATTGGCGGAAATTCCTATTCCGGCTATGTGAAGAAACGATTAGCACATATAAGGGAACAACGTCAGGTACTGGTGCAAACTTATCGGCAGGGAGCGGCTTTTCTTCGGCTCTTTGGTGAACAGATGGATGAAAAGCAGCGTTTCGTGGCAGAACAATTTGCGGGGATGGAGAAAGCAGGATTTTGGGGGCGCCGTTACCGGATGTTACGGTATGGTTTCAGAAAAAGTGGCCTGTTTCGAAATATTGGATTGTTTTTGCTGATATAGATCGAGGATGACAGAGAGAAAGCGAGGTTTCGTATGGGAAGAACAAAAGCGGGAAAGGGAAAGATTGTGGGAAGAATCTTTCTGGTAATCGGCATTTTGCTGTCCATGACGGCAGGAAGTGGGATTGCTTATGTCAAGCATACCGGTGACCGGATGCTGGGAATGATGAATATCGATAAATCCGGTAAGGTATCGAATATGGATCTGAGTAAATATAAGCTGGACAGTGATACGGAAGTGGTGAATATTCTTCTGGTGGGTGCAGATAAGAATCTGGATGAACAGGACAAAGATGTGGAACGCCGTTCCGATTCCATGATGATTGCCACATTGGATGTAAAACACAACAAGCTTAAGCTTACCTCGCTGATGCGTGATATGTATGTGGAAATTCCGGGATATGGCGGGAATAAGCTGAATGCAGCCTATTCCTTCGGCGGGATTAAGCTACTATATAAAACGATTGCCCAAAATTTCGGGATTAAAATGGACGGCTATGTGGAAGTGAATTTCGATGCCTTTGTGAATGTGATTGATGAATTGGGAGGCATTGAGGTGAACTTGACGGAATCGGAAGCTGTGAATCTCAGACAGACCAATTACATCAAGCGTCGCAAATATCGCAGTGTGAAGAAGGGCAAGCAGATTTTTAATGGTCAGCAGGCTCTCGGTTACTGCCGGATCCGTCATGGTAAGAGGCAGCCGGATGGACATTATCCGGGAGTATATACAGCCAGTGGCAAGGGAGATGATTATGGGCGAACGGAGCGTCAGCGTTTGACGATACAGGCAATTTTAAAGAAAGTGAAAGAATTGTCAGCGGAAGAGCTTCTTAGCCTTGCGGAGGTCATTTTGCCAAATGTTAAAACCGACGTGGAACAGGATGAGATTTATTCTTACCTGATGACAGTAGTGCGTATGGGAACTACAAAACTGTATCAGTTCAGTTTGCCGATTGAAGGTGGATACACCAGCCAGACCATACGGGGACAGTCCTGTCTGGTTCCTGATCTGGCGAGCAATAAGTCTGCACTGAAGAAGTTTCTCTTTAAGAGTTGACTTGACAAGGAAGACCTATGTTGCTACAATGAAAAAAGCGTCATCTATATCATTACGCTAGGACATTTGAGTAAAAGGGGGAGGAACTCATGAGTAAAGTAGTTCTATCCATATTAGTTAACAATACTTCCGGTGTGCTCAGCCGTGTTGCTGGTTTGTTCAGCCGCCGTGGTTATAATATTGACAGTCTTACTGTTGGTGAGACGGAGAATCCGGCATTTTCCCGCATGACGGTATCAGTCACCGGGGATGATCTTGTGCTGGAGCAGATTGAGAAGCAGGTGAATAAACTGGAGGACGTCAAATCTGTGAAGCAGTTGACGGGCGAAGCTTCGGTATGTCGTGAACTGATTCTCGTTAAGGTTGAGGCGGATAAGGAAGCAAGACCGGCGATTAATGCCATTGTTGATATTTTTCGTGCCAAAATTGTGGATGTGGCAGACAATTCCATGATGATTGAGTTGACGGGAAATCAGGCGAAGCTGGATGCTTTTATCAAGCTGATTGAGGGATATGAGATTAAGGAACTGGTACGCACCGGTATTTCCGGTCTTGCCAGAGGATTTTATGACGAGGAGAAGGGAAGATAAACTTCTCACTTACATAGAAAACCATCCACGGGATTTTCCCGGATAGGCTTTAAATACAATTATTTTAGGAGGCTGTAAATATGTCAGAAGCAAAGATTTATTACCAGGATGACTGTAACCTGGCAGCACTGGACGGTAAAACAATTGCCGTAATCGGTTATGGTAGTCAGGGACACGCTCATGCATTGAATGCAAAGGAGTCCGGATGTCATGTAATTATCGGTCTTTATGAGGGATCCAAGTCATGGAAGAGAGCAGAAGAGCAGGGATTCGAAGTATATACGGCAGCTGAAGCTGCTAAGAAGGCAGATATCATTATGATTCTTATCAATGATGAGCTGCAGGCAAAGATGTACAAAGAGTCCATCGAGCCAAATCTGGAAGCAGGCAATATGCTGATGTTTGCCCATGGTTTCAATATTCATTTCAACCAAATTGTTCCACCGGCAGATGTTGATGTAACTATGATTGCGCCTAAGGGACCGGGACATACAGTACGTAGTGAGTATCAGGCTGTTAAGGGTGTTCCTTGTCTGGTAGCAGTACATCAGGATGCAACAGGAAAGGCTTTGGAGAAAGCGCTGGCTTATGCACTGGCAATCGGCGGAGCAAGAGCAGGTGTTCTGGAGACCACATTCCGTACTGAGACGGAGACCGATTTGTTTGGTGAGCAGGCAGTTCTCTGCGGCGGTGTGTGTGCACTGATGCAGGCAGGCTTTGAGACTTTGGTCGAAGCTGGTTATGATCCGCGTAATGCATACTTTGAGTGTATTCATGAGATGAAGCTCATCGTTGATTTGATTTATCAGAGTGGTTTCGCCGGCATGAGATATTCCATCTCGAATACGGCTGAGTATGGTGATTATGTAACTGGACCGAAAATTATTACAGACGACACGAAGAAGGCGATGAAGAAAATCCTTTCTGATATTCAGGATGGAACCTTTGCGAAAGAGTTCCTGCTTGATATGTCTGAGGCTGGTGGACAGGTTCACTTCAAGGCAATGAGAAAACTTGCTGCTGAGCATCCGGCTGAAGTGGTTGGCGAAGAAATTCGTAAACTGTATAGCTGGAATGGAGAGGACAAACTGATTAACAACTAAACATAAAATATTTCTGAAAAAACAAAACTGCCACACGTGGAAGCTCTGCTTTTCGTGTGGTAGTTTTATCTTTTAGAGAAGGAGTTCAAATGATAAAACTGATTGTATCGGATATTGATGGCACGCTGGTGGGGGATGGTCAGGGAGAAGGCTCTCTGGATCCGGCCTATTTTGATGTCATTCATAAACTTACGGAGAAAGGCATTCGTTTTATGGCATGTAGCGGAAGACAGCGGCAGAGTATTGAAAAACTTTTTCGTCCGGTAAAAGATGAGATCCTTTATGCCTGTGATGGCGGTAGCATTGTATATGATTGCAGAAACATGATATATGCAAAAACACTTGCCAGGGACATGGCAGTTGAAGTTTACAGAGATGCAGCCAAACTGACGGAATGTGACATTATGGTTTGTGGGACAAAACGAGCCTATTGCCGGTGGGAGGACAGTGAATTGTATCGCTGGATGGTAGAGGGATACGGCTATGATATGGAGGCAGTGGGAGATGATTTGTCTTGCATCCCGGATGAAATTGTAAAAATTTCGCTTTATCATAAAAATCGTGCAGAAGAAATTACCAACGTCTGGTTTCGTCCTAAATGGGAGAGACGTGTGAAACTGACCTTGGCAGGAAAGCAATGGCTGGATTGTGTACCGGAGCAGGCTGGCAAGGGCGGTGCACTGACATTCGTACAGAAGAGGTTTGGTATCCTTCCATCCGAGACAATGGTATTCGGAGACAATCAAAATGACATGGAAATGTTTGCTTTGGCAGACCACAGTTATGCCGTGGAAAATGCCAGAGAGGAGGTACGTAGGGCGGCATCCGGTCAATGTGAAAATTATTTCGAAAAAGGTGTCTTAAAGGTCTTGCAAAAATTGTTGAACTGTGATAATATGACAAAACACGGAAAAATTAAAAAAATATGAACAAAAAATAAAATTTCTTGTTCTAAAAATGTATTTTCCCTCATATATATACTAATGTATAGAAAAATGCTTGAGAAAAGCAGGCAAAAAACGAAGGGGGTCATGATAAATGGCAGATAAGATTTTAGGAAACAATCAGGTAAATATTTATGGTGAGATAGTAAGTGATTTTACTTTCAGCCATGAGGTGTACGGAGAGGGATTTTATATGGTTTATCTTTCGGTAAAGCGTCTGAGTCAGGTGTTTGACCGCATACCTTTGATGGTCTCTGAGAGACTCATTGACGTGACCAAAGATTACCGTGGGTTGTTCATGGAAGCAAGTGGCCAGTTCCGATCTTATAACCGACACGAGGAGAACCACAACCGTCTGGTGTTGTCGGTGTTCGTCCGTGATTTACATATTGATGAGACGGAACAGGAAGTGGAAAAGCCAAACTATATATTTTTAGACGGATATTTGTGTAAGCCGCCGGTTTACCGCAAGACACCGCTTGGCAGGGAAATCGCAGATCTTCTTATGGCAGTGAATCGTCCATATGGTAAATCAGACTATATTCCGTGCATCTGCTGGGGACGCAATGCCCGGTATGCAGATGGATTTGGTGTAGGAGAACATGTACAGCTTTGGGGAAGGATTCAGAGCCGTGAATACCAGAAGCAGATTGGGGAGGATGAATATGAGACCCGGGTGGCCTACGAGATTTCTGTGAGTAAGCTTGACCGTGTGGAAGAGAGTGGAGAGATTACGGCAGCTTCTGTGATTGTGGAGGAAGAAGATTTGTCCGATTCGCAGTCGGATATGGAATAAAAAACACTTGACCTATAGTAGGAAGAGTGATATTCTTAGACATGAAAGTAGAGGCGCGGACTTTATCAGTAGCAGGTCTGACATGACAGGATGGATGAAGATTTGTGAAAGGAACGTCTGCCGAAGGAGAGGAATGCCTGTACATTGTTTTCCTGGGCATATGGTGAATAATCATATGACTGTCATCGCTATGATGGAGTGCTACTCGTGATTTGAGAACTATGAGGAGTTGGCACCTGTATGCCGGCTCCTTTTTTGTAGCACAAGCCCGACAAATACCAGTAACAAAAAGAAAGGATGAAAAAAATGGCAATTTTTACGGGAGCAGGTGTAGCTTTGATTACGCCTATGAATGAGGACGGAAGTGTAAATTACTCAAAACTCAAAGAGATTTTGGAGTATCAGATTGCACACAAGACGGATGCAATTATTATTTGTGGAACGACGGGGGAGGCATCCACTTTGTCCGATGAAGAGCATTTGGAATGTATCCGGTATACTTGTGAGGTTGTAAACGGCAGGATTCCTGTAATTGCGGGAACCGGCTCCAACTGTACCCAGTCTGCAATTGAGTTGTCAAAAAAAGCAGAGGAAAGTGGGGCAGACGGACTTCTTTTGGTAACCCCTTATTACAATAAAGCAACCCAGAATGGGTTAAAGGCACATTACAAAGCCATTGCAGAGGCTGTTTCCATTCCGATTATTCTGTATAATGTACCAAGCCGAACCGGCACGAAAATGACGCCGCAGACGGTCGTGGATTTATGCAGCGAAGTGCCTAATATTGTTGGTGTGAAAGATGCAACAGGAGATATTTCCGAGGTGGCTGAACTGTTGAGCCTGGCAGATGGAAAAGTGGATTTGTATTCCGGCAATGACGACCAGATTGTGCCGGTACTTTCCCTGGGAGGAAAAGGTGTGATTTCTGTTTTGTCCAACATTCTGCCGGAGGAAACTCACAATATGGTAGAGAGTTATTTGCAGGGAGATGTAGAGAAGAGCCGCGAGCTGCAGCTTCAGTATTTTGATTTGGTAAAGGCGTTGTTCTGTGAGGTCAATCCGATTCCGGTAAAGAAAGCAATGAATCTCATGGGAATGCAGGTAGGTGGACTGCGTCTTCCACTGACGGAGATGGAAGAGCAAAATGCTGCCCGTCTGGCGGAAGAAATGAGAAAAGTAGGAATCGAAGTAAAGTAATTTGTGATTGAAAATAACGAAAGGACGAAAAGGATGAATCGAATTATTATGTGTGGCTGCAATGGTGCCATGGGACGTATGATTACAGGAATTGTTGCGGATGATCCGGAAGCCGAAATTGTAGCCGGAATTGATATGATTGACAATGGGGATAACACCTACCCGGTGTTTGCAAAACTGGCAGATTGTTCTGTTCCGGCAGATGCCATCATTGATTTCTCGACACCAAAACTGTTGACGGAGCTGTTGGCATACAGCAAGGAGAAAAAAGTGCCTGTAGTACTTTGTACCACGGGTTACACCGAAGAACAACTGGCAGAAATTGAGGCAGCTGCTGTGGAGACGGCTGTTTTGAAATCGGCTAATATGTCATTGGGAATCAATACCCTTTTGAAACTGGTACAGGATGCGGCGAAAGTTTTTGCGGCAGAAGGATATGATGTGGAAATTGTGGAGAAACACCACAACCAGAAACTGGATGCCCCATCGGGTACGGCGCTGGCTCTGGCTGACTCCATTAATGAGGCCATGGGCAATCCTTACGAATATGTCTATGACCGTTCCCAGAGAAGACAGAAAAGAGACAAAAAAGAATTGGGAATCTCTGCTGTCCGGGGTGGTACTATTGTAGGAGATCACGATGTGATTTTCGCCGGGAAGGACGAAGTGATTACGTTTTCCCATACAGCCTACAGCAAAGCGGTATTTGGCAAGGGTGCTGTTGCCGCTGCCAAATTTTTGAAGGGCAAAACAACAGGCCGATATGAAATGGCAGATGTGATTGCTGCCAATTGATGAGGTGAACTATGAAAGCAATTCAGATAAAGGATATTGTAACAGCGGTATCCGGTACATTGGCATGGGGAGACGAGGAAAGCTATGTCAGTCATGTGGCCATTGATTCCCGCGAGGTAAAAGAGGGGACTTTGTTCGTTCCCATCATCGGAGAAAGAGTGGACGCCCACCGTTTTATACCGGATGTTCTGGTAGCGGGTGTGTCCTGCGTATTTTCCTCGGACCATACCGTACAGGGAAAGCGGGGGGCCTGCATCTATGTGGAGGATACGCTCCTTGCCCTGCAGAAGTTCGCTGCCTGGTATCGTTCTCTTTATTCTATGCCGGTGATTGGTATCACAGGAAGCGTAGGTAAGACAACGACAAAAGAAATGATTGCGGCCGTCATGGAAACGAAATACCGCACGGTAAAAACCTATAAAAATCTCAACAGCCAGATTGGTGTGGCACTCATGATGTTTGAACTGGAGGAAGATACTGAGATGGCCGTGATTGAGATGGGAATCAGTATGCCGGGAGAAATGGACCGTCTGGTGGAAATTGTCCGGCCGGAATGCGCCGTCCTGACCAATATTGGTGTATCCCATATCGGAAATCTCGGTTCCAGGGAAAATATCTGTGCAGAAAAAGGAAAGATTATTCAATATATTTCAGAGGAAGGGAAATTTTTTGCCTGTGGAAATGGCGATATGAAACAGCTTGTTCAGGAAAACGTTCCCTTTGACCAGTGCGAAGGGAACATTGAAACCATTTATTATGGTACGGAACCGGGCTGCACCTATTATGGGGAGAACATTCGGGCCGGCGAGAACGGACAATGCTTCGCCTGTTGTTATCCTGGAGGAAAGGAAGAAGTGGAACTTTCCGTCATGGGTAATCATAATGTGAACAATGCCATTGTGGCGCTGGCTTTTGCAAAGCATTATAATGTACCGATGGCTGGTGCCCGTAGGGCATTGAAAGAATATCTTCCTATCGATATGCGGGGAGTGGTTCATCATGTAAATGGTGTCCATGTGATTGACGATACCTATAATGCAAGTCCGGATTCGATTACCAGTAATCTGCGGGCACTCTTTGATTATCCGGGAGAGGGAAGGCGGATTGCTGTACTTGCGGATGTGTTGGAGCTGGGCGAGGATTCGAGGAAACTCCATGAGGGAATCGGAAAATATATCGTAAAAGAAAGTGAAAACGGGAGAAAACTGGCCTGTCTGATAACCGTTGGGACAGAAGCGGCCTGTATGGGAACGTATGTCAAAGAACATTCGGAGATTCCGGTGATGTGCTGTGAGGACCGGGAACAGGCTGTCTGTGAAATACAGAAGTGCATGCAGAAAGACGACTGGATTCTTGTAAAAGGTTCCCGTGGCATGAAGATGGACCAGGTAGTGGAACAACTGATAAAGGAGTGACATGTTGTTTGCAGATATCATTGTAGATTTGTCGGTAGAATCTCTTGACCGGACATTTCAGTACAGAATTCCCGCACAGTGGGAAGATGGAGTGCAGATTGGAAGCCGTGTCGTTATTCCTTTCGGAAAGGGAAACCGCAGGATGAGTGGATATATCATGAATCTGACAGAGATTCCTGCGTGGCCGGTGGAGAAGATGAAGGATATTCTTGGAGTGGAAGAAAAGGATATTCCGGTGGAGGGGCAATTGTTGTCTCTGGCAGCGTGGATCCGGCAAAAATACGGCACAACCATGAACGAAGCATTGAAGACCGTGCTTCCTGTCCGGAAGCAGATTAAGTCAGTGGAGGAACACTGGCTTAATTTTGTTGTGCCGCAGGATGTGGTTCAGAAAGAACTGGATCGCTGCCGCCTTCGTCATTACAAAGCAAAGGCAAGATTGCTGCAGGGAATGCTTGCAGAGGACGGCCAGATGACCACCCGGCTGGCGGCGAAAAAATATGGAATCACGAAACCGGTGATTGATGGCATGGTGAAAGCGGGATTGATATCCGTTACGAATGAAAAAAGATACCGCAATCCACTGTCGGTACCTCAAAAGGAAGACAGTAAAAAAACTTTGAACGAAGAACAGCAACGGGCAGTGGATACCTTTGTGAAGGATTACGTAAGAGGAGAGCGGAAAACTTATCTCCTCTATGGGGTGACTGGAAGCGGCAAGACGGAAGTTTACATGGAAATGATTGCTGCCGCTTTAAAAGAGGAGAAGCAGGTGATTATGCTGATTCCGGAGATTGCCCTGACCTTTCAGACCGTCAGCCGTTTTCAGCGACGGTTTGGAGACCGGGTTACCATTCTCAATTCCCGGATGTCAGAGGGCGAGAAGTATGATCAGTACGAGCGGGCAAAACGGGGAGATGTGGATATTGTGGTGGGTCCAAGGTCAGCCTTGTTTATTCCCTTTTCCCGGCTGGGACTGATTTTGATAGATGAGGAGCATGAGGCGAGTTATAAAAGCGAAAAACCGCCGAAGTATCACGCCAGAGAAGTGGCGATGGAGCGGGCACGCATGGCAGGAGCCAGTGTTGTCCTTGGCTCGGCCACACCATCGGTGGAAACCTATCAGGCGGCGGCACAGGGACGCTATGTATTGCTGACACTGACCAGGCGTGTTCTGGATGCCAGACTTCCACAGGTTCATGTAGTGGATTTGCGCAAGGAATTGGAGGAAGGAAACCGTTCCGTGTTTAGCCGGGTTTTACAGGAAAAAATAGAGGAGAGGCTGGAACGGGGAGAGCAGACCATGCTATTTCTCAACCGCCGCGGGTATGCCGGGTTTGTTTCTTGTAGAAGCTGCGGTTTTGTGTTAAAATGTTCTCATTGCGAGATATCTATGACGGCCCACAAAAACCATGTCGGCGATGTGGATACATTAGTTTGTCATTATTGCGGCCATGCCATTGCTATGCCGAAAGTTTGTCCGGAATGTGGTTCGCCCTATATTGCTACTTTCGGATTAGGAACTCAGAAAGTGGAAGAGATGCTGCAAAAACGTTTTAGGGGAGCACGGATTCTCCGGATGGATGGCGATACGACCACCGGGAAACATGGTCATGAGGGAGTGCTTACTCCCTTTCGGAATGGAGAGGCAGATATCCTCATTGGAACCCAGATGATTGTGAAGGGGCATGATTTTCCCAACGTGACTCTGGTTGCGGCACTGGCAGCGGATATGAGCATGTATGCCGGAGATTACCGCAGCAGTGAGAGAACCTTTGAATTGCTGATGCAGGCAAGCGGAAGAGCAGGCCGGGGTAACAAGACCGGCGAGATGGTGATTCAGACCTACAATCCGGAGCAGTATTGCATTCAAGCGGTGGAGAGACAGGACGCATCGTTTTTCTATGACAATGAACTTGCTTTCCGGAGAGTGATGCAGTATCCTCCTTTTTCGACCATGGTTGCTGTTCTTGTTTTGTCGGAGAAGAAAAAGGATGCAGCGGGATGTATTCAGGAACTGGCAGAGCAAATCAAAGAAAAATGCGGAGACCGATCCGTACTCATAGGACCGTCAGAGGCTGGACTTAGCCGGGCGAAGGATCGGTTTCGCTATGTGTTATATGTAAAGTGCCGGGAGGAAGCAGTGGCTGACCGGGTGAGGGAGCTGGCAGAGGTGATTAGCCGGGAGGGAAAATGGGAAAAATCCTGTAGTGTGCAGTATGACAGAGATCCCATCACCGGTTATTGATAGAAAACAAAGAGAAAAGGCAGGTAAGGAAAATGGCAATTCGAAATATTCGTACCATTGGTGATGAGATACTCACCAAAAAATGTAAAGTTGTAAAAGAAATGACGGAAAAAAACAAAGAACTGATTCAGGATATGTTTGATACGATGTATGAGGCAGACGGCGTTGGGCTGGCAGCACCACAGGTTGGTATCCTGAAGCGCATTGCCGTGATTGATATAACAGAGGACTGCAGCGACCCTATTGTATTAATCAATCCGGAGATTTTGGAGACCGAGGGAGAACAGCGGGGCAGCGAAGGCTGTCTGAGTGTTCCGGACAAAGTTGGTATTGTGACAAGACCCAACAAGGTACGTGTTAAGGCATTTAATATGGATATGGAGCCCTATGAGATTGTGGGTGAAGAACTGCTTGCCAGAGCACTGGTTCATGAGATTGAACATCTGGATGGCGGTCTTTATGTAGATAAAATCGAAGGCCGTCTGTATGATGTGGACGAATTTGAGCAGGAGCAGGGCTGATGGCTCCCACAGGAGGTAGACAATGAATGTAATTTTTATGGGGACACCCGAATTTTCCGTGCCGGTACTACAGGGGCTGATTGATTCCGAAGAACATACGGTGACAGCTGTTGTGACGCAACCGGATAAGGCCAGAGGACGCAGTGGGAAACTTGTTTTTACGCCGGTGAAAGAAGTGGCAGTGGACAATGATATACCCGTGTATACACCGGTGAAGATAAAAGACCCTGAATTCGTAAAGACGCTTCGGCAGATTCCCTGCGATGTGATTGTTGTGGTTGCCTTTGGACAGATTTTGTCGAAGGACATTCTGGATATGCCGGCTTACGGCTGTATCAATGTTCATGCCTCCCTGCTTCCACGTTGGCGAGGGGCAGCACCGATGCAGTGGGCGATTCTTGAGGGTGATGAGAAGACCGGCGTCACTACCATGCAGATGGCGGAGGGACTGGATACCGGAGATATGCTTCTGAAAGCGGAGACACCCATTGAGGCAGATGACACGGCGGAGACACTTCATGACCGGATGTCTGTCATGGGAAAAGAACTTTTGCTGAAAACATTAGATTCTCTTGGAAAGGGAGAACTAACGCCGGTTCCTCAGAAGGATGAGGAGAGCTGTTATGCAAAAATGCTCACAAAAGATCTTGGCAAAATTAGTATGAATTGGAATGCCAAAAAACTGGAACGCTATATAAGGGGGCTAAATTCCTGGCCCAGTGCTTATACCACATGGAAGGGCAAGACCTTGAAATTGTGGAGAGCAAAGGTGATTTCCGGTAATACGGAAGAAGCACCGGGAACAATCGTCGAAGTTGGAAAAAAAAGCTTTACTATACAGACTGGTGATGGGAAGCTGGAAATTCTGGAAGTGCAACTGGAAGGAAAGAAACGAATGGACGCCGGGAGTTTTCTCCGGGGTGTGTCCGTAGAAAAGGGTGATGTATTATGTTAGGTGGTTATGGATATGGGTTTGGAAGAGGAATGTATATGCTTTGGGACCCGACCTATGTATTAATCCTGATTGGTGTGGTGTTGTCGGCGTTGGCATCGGCGATGGTTCATCGTACTTTTGCCCGTTACAGCGGTGTGAGGAGTGCCTGTGGGATGACAGGTGCCCAGGTAGCAGAGAGGATTCTCTCTTATGCCGGGATTCATGATGTGACAGTCCACCATATCAGTGGAAATCTGACAGACCATTACAATCCGAAAACGAAAGAAGTAGGGTTGTCGGATACCGTATATGGAAGCAATTCGGTGTCTGCCATTGCCGTGGCAGCCCATGAGTGTGGTCACGTGATCCAACATGCGAATTCTTATGCACCTTTGAAAATTCGTTCGGCTTTGGTACCAGTGGCAAATTTCGGGTCGGGAATTTCCTGGTTTCTCATTCTGGCAGGAATTTTTCTCAGTATCCATCCGTTAATAACAATAGGAATTGTTTTTTTTAGTGCGGCTGTACTTTTTCAGTTGGTGACGCTGCCGGTGGAATTCAATGCTTCCCGACGGGCCCTGAATATCCTGCAGGATACAGGGATTCTTGGACACTCGGAGGGGAATTCCGCAAAGAAAGTTCTGCGGGCAGCAGCTCTGACGTATGTGGCATCGGCAGCAGCTGCCATTTTACAGCTTCTCCGGCTGATACTTTTGTTTGGAAGGAACGATCGTGACTGATGAGACAATGGGCTTATGAAATTGTCTATAGGACAATGGAGCAAAAACAGTACAGTGACCGGCTGTTTCACAAAATTGTGAAAAAAAAAGGTGATTTTTCTGCACAAGAAAAGCGTTTTTTAAAACGTCTATCCTATGGAACGATAGAGCGCTGTGTGGAGCTGGATGCTATTCTGGCGCATTTTTCAAAGGTTCCGGTGAGGAAAATGACACCTTCAGTCAGAACTGTTTTGCGTATGGCGCTGTATGAAATACGATTTATGGATCAGATTCCGAGAGCCGTAAGCTGCAATGAGGCGGTGGAATTGTTGAAAATGAAAGAGGGTCTCAAACATACCGGATTTGTCAACGGTGTATTACGCACGATGCTTCGTGAGGGAGATTCTGTTGATTTGAAATCATGGGAGAGAGTTTCTCTGCCCAAACCGCTGTACGACCACTTCGTGTCCCAGTATGGCAAGAAGACGGCATTAAAAATCGGGGAAGCCTTTTTACAGAATAATCAGGATGTTACCTTACATATAGATTCTTCTAAAATTTCCCGGGAAGATTTTGAGGAAAAACTGCGTTCTGAAAAGATAGAAGTGAAAAATGCACATTACATGCCGGATGCCTTAATTGCATCCCGGGTGGAAGATGTTGCCTCCCTTCCGGGATATGAGGAAGGGTGGTTCTTTGTGCAGGATGAAAGTTCTATGCTACCGGTGTCCTGTGCCGGTATAAAGCCCGGGGACGAAGTTCTGGATGTGTGTAGTGCCCCCGGTGGCAAGGCAATGCATGCCCTGCTTTGTTTGCAGGGTAAGGGACTTCTCAGTGCAAGGGATATCCGGCCTGACAAGGTGGAAAAGATAGAAGAGAATATTCGGCGCATGGGATACCGCAATGTTCACTGCAAGGTATGGGATGGAACGATACCGGACCCGGACTGGAAAAACCGGGCGGATGTTGTGATGGCGGATGTGCCCTGCTCGGGGATGGGGATTATTGGAAGAAAACCGGAAATTAAGTATCATGCTTTGGAGATATCGACGTCCCTTGTGCCGGTGCAGAGACAGATTGTGGAGTCTTCTGTGGAGATGTTAAAGCCGGGAGGAACGCTAATCTACAGTACCTGTACAATTCATCAGGCAGAAAACGAAGAAAATGTGAAGTGGATGGTGAGCCAGCTTGGTCTGGAACCCATGCCACTTACACCGTATCTGCCGGATGCGTTGAACAACAAAATGACAGCCTGGGGGATGCTGCAAATGCTTCCGGGCCTTCAGAAAAGTGATGGCTTTTTCGTGGCTAAACTGCGGAAGCCATTGTGAGAGTGAGGGAAAAAGATGGATATTCGTAGTCTTTCGGAAAAGGAGATGGAGGAACTTGCCCTTTCCCTGGGAGAGAAAGCTTTTCGTGGAAAACAGCTTTTTCAGTGGGTACATGATAAGAGAGTGGGGAGCTTTGATGAAATGAGTAATTTGAGTGCTTCTTTCCGAGAAAAGTTGAAGGAGAAATACACCATTTCCGGTGTCACACAGGTGGAAAAGCAGGTATCGCAAAAGGGAGATACTGCAAAATATCTGTTTGCGTTGGAAGACGGGAATGTCATTGAGAGTGTCTGGATGAAGTATCACCACGGGAATAGTGTGTGTATTTCTTCTCAGGTTGGATGCCGAATGGGATGTACTTTTTGTGCGTCTACTCTGACCGGGCTGGCGAGAAATCTCACTGCAGGCGAAATGCTTTCTCAGATTTATGAAATCCAGAGGGATACTGGTGAGCGGGTATCCAATGTGATTGTAATGGGCATGGGAGAGCCTCTCGACAACTATGATAATTTGCTTCATTTTTTGCGACTTGTATCTCACGAAAAAGGAATTTGTATCAGCCAGCGAAATATAACGGTATCCACCTGTGGTCTGGTGGAACAGATTCGGCGTCTGGCGGAGGAAAATTTGCAGATTACTCTTGCAATCAGTCTTCATGCACCAAACGACGAAATCCGGCGTCGTACCATGCCGGTGGCAAACCGCTATGGAATAGATGAGATTATACAGGCATGCAGGGACTATTTTGCAGTTACCGGCAGAAGAATAACATTTGAATACAGCATGATTCGGGGCGTAAATGATAAAAAAGAACATGCGGAGGAACTGGCGGAGCGTTTGAGAGGACTGAACTGTCATATTAATTTGATTCCATTGAATGAAGTCAGGGAGAGAGAATGCCTGCGTTCACGCAAAGAGGATATACAACAGTTCAAATTAGTACTTGAAAAGAATCATAGAAATGTTACAATAAGGAGAGAGATGGGAAGCGATATTGATGCTGCCTGTGGTCAGTTACGAAAGAAATTTCTGACGAAAAGTAGTAGAAACTAGAGGAGGTCAGACAGTGGATACATTTTCTATAACAGATATGGGGCGTCTGAGGAACAGCAATCAGGACAGTGTGTTCTGTGACGAGAATCCGATTGGAAGATTCCCGAATCTGTTTCTTGTGGCGGATGGTATGGGGGGACATAAAGCTGGTGACCTGGCATCACGATTATGTATCGAGGAAGTGGTGAACCAGATCAGGACATCTTCGGCACGTACACCAGTCAGCGCTTTTGAACAAGCGATTGCTGCTGCCAATCAAAGAGTCTATCAATGTGCGCAGGAGGATTTTGAACTGGCGGGCATGGGGACGACCATGGTAGGAGCGATGGTGGAAGATGATACGGCCTACATTGTGAATATCGGGGACTCCAGGCTGTATCGGATGCATGAGCGGCTGGAACAGATTACGGTAGATCATTCCCTTGTGGAAGAGATGGTTCAGTCTGGGGAAATACAGAAAGAAGAGATGCGGACGCACCCGAATAAGAATATTATTACACGGGCTCTTGGTACGGATGATACTGTCCGACCTGACTGCTTTGAAGTAAAAGTAGAGGAGGGGGACGTGTTGTTGTTATGTTCCGACGGACTTACCAATATGGTAGACGATGTAGAAATTGAGACGATATTGAACAGACATAAAGAGGATATGAAACTGGCGGGAGAGAACTTGGTTCGACAGGCGAATGAAGCCGGTGGCAAAGACAACATCAGCGTTATTCTAGTTCGACTGTAAAGGAGTGTAAAGAGATGATGATTAACATTGGAGCAATGATCGGGGAACGATATGAAATAATTGAAAAAATAGGGACTGGCGGGATGGCCGATGTGTATCGTGCCAAAGACCACCGACTGAACCGTTTTGTGGCAGTTAAAATATTAAAGAATGAATATAGTGAGGATGCTAAATTTGTTACCAAATTCCGTCAGGAAGCTCAGGCTATTGCCTGTCTTTCCCATCCGAATATTGTAGGGGTCTATGATGTCGGTCAGGAACTGGATATGCATTATATTGTAATGGAATTTGTAGATGGCATTACATTAAAAAAATATATTGAGCGAAAGGGAAAGTTATCTGTCCGGGAAGCGGTAGGAATCAGTCTCCAGATAGCGAATGGTCTGGAAGCTGCTCATGCTAACCATATTATTCATCGTGATATTAAGCCTCAGAATATTTTGATTTCCAAGGATGGCACAGCAAAGGTGAGTGATTTTGGTATTGCCAAGGCAGCAAGTTCGAATACAATTACAGCCAATGCCATGGGGTCCGTGCATTATATTTCGCCGGAGCAGGCACGTGGTGGTTTTAGTGATGAAAAAAGTGATATTTATTCTTTGGGTGTTTCGATGTATGAGATGCTAAGTGGCACACTGCCGTTTACCGGTGAGAGTGCGGTGGCAATCGCTCTGGCTCATATTCAGGAGGATGCTACACCGTTGGCTGCTATTGATGCAACCATCCCGCATGGACTCAGCAATATTGTGGCAAAGTGTATGCAGAAGAAGACGGAATTGCGTTATCCAACAGTAATGGATTTAATTGCTGATTTGAAAATGTTTTTACAGGATCCCACCGGGGAATATGGGGTGATTCGTAATCTCTATGAGAATGCAGATACCATTTTCATTCCGAGTGGTGATGTCAATACACTGAAAGCGGCTTCCGGTAAGGGTTCAGCGGTAGAGGATGTGGTGTCGGAGGACGAAGAAGAGTCCGAAGGTGAAGTGGATCCAAAACTTGAGAAAGCATTGATTATCGGAAGTATTACAGTGGCAATTATCATTGGTGTTATTATCATCTATCTGCTGGGACGTTTTGTTGGACTATGGGGTGGCGGTTCGGCACCGGAAAGTACACCGGAGCCGACTTCGTCAGTCACACAGGCTAGTAAGGAACCGGAGAATACACCGGAAAGTAAGACTCAGGTACCTCAGATTAAGGGTCTGACTCAGGAGCAGGCACAGAGTATGTTAGACAGTGCCGGACTTGATTACAAATTTGAATCCATGGAATCCGATGAAGTGGAGCCGGGGCAGGTCATTAGCACCACACCAGCCATTGGTTCGGAAGTTTCAAAAGGAGATACGATTACGGTATATGTAAGGGAATCACAGCTCCCAAGTTTGTGGGGGATGACTGCCGAGGAAGCGGAAGCAGCCATTAGAGAAGCAGGCTTTGTACCGAAACGTGGTAGTGATGTATACAGTGATAAAACCCAGGAAGGTAAAGTTGCTTATACCGATCCGAAACAGGGAGAAAATGTAGCTGCCGGTTCTACCATTACGTACTATATCAGTAAAGGTGCCGAGACAGTGAAGGTTCCTGATCTTTTGGGCAAGACAAAGGCACAGGCGAAATCAGCACTGGAAAAGGTGGGCTTAAAACTGGGAAATACTTCCAGCAGTTATTCCGATAATTTTGCCGAGAACAAGGTTTGTGTGCAGAGTAAATCCAGTGGCACAAAGGTAAAGAAGGGAACAAAGGTGGATATTACACTGAGTCTGGGACAGGAACAGACTTATACGTATAAGATGTCAGGTACCCTGCGGATTGACAGTCCGTTTGATTATGAAACGGATCCGGCAGCGACGATAAAAATTGTTCTGAGTCAGGATGGACAGACAAAGACAATTTTGAGCAGATCCATGACCCATATGGATTTCCCGCTTTCTCTGTCTTCGGATGAAGTTATTGGATATAGCGGTTCACAGGGAGAATTGATTGTGTACAAAGATTCCAAACGAGTGGATTCTTACAATGTCACATTTAAGAAAGTGGCTGATTGATGAAGGGAAAGATAGTAAAGGGGATTGCCGGATTTTATTATATCTGGTGCGAAGATGACAAGTTGTATGAGTGCAAGGCGAAGGGAAGTTTTCGCAAAGATGGTGTAAAACCTCTTGTGGGAGATAATGTAGATGTGCAGGTTTTGGATCAAGAAAAAAAATTGGGGAATATGGAAGCAATTCTTCCCAGAACCAATGAATTAATCCGTCCGGCCGTTGCAAATGTGGATCAGGCCCTGATTGTTTTTGCCATGGCAAATCCCATGCCGAATTTGAATCTTCTGGATCGTTTCCTTGTCATGATGGAGTGGCAGAAAGTGGAAACCGTAATCTGCTTCAGCAAACAGGATATGGTGTCTTTGCATGAAGAAGAGAAATTTAAGGAAATTTATGAAAAATGTGCCAATCGTGTGCTGACAATCAGCAACACAGAAAATATAGGAATTGAAAATGTGCGAGAATGTCTGAGAGGAAAAACTACTGTATTGGCAGGACCGTCGGGGGTGGGAAAATCCAGTCTTTTGAACCGACTCTATCCGGAGGCGGCATCTGCAACCGGTTCGGTCAGTGAAAAAATTGGTCGTGGCAGACATACAACAAGACATTCGGAACTTTTCTTTCTGGGAGATCACACTTTTTTGTTTGATACTCCGGGCTTTAGTTCCCTTAAACCACCTGAAGTGGACAAACAGGAGCTGAGACAATATTTTACTGAATTTCTGCCCTATGAAGGGCGGTGCAGATATTTGGGGTGTTCTCACATTCACGAGCCGGGATGCGTCGTCAAAGAGGCGCTGGAGCGTGGTGAGATTGGCAAAAGCCGTTATGAGAATTATGTGCAGATTTATAATGAGCTTGCCGAATTCGAAAGACGAAGAAATTGGAGGAATAGGAAATGACATACAAATTGTCACCATCTATTCTGGCGGCTGATATGACCTGTCTGGGACAGGAAGTAAAGACCGCACAGAGTGCCGGAGCAGACTATATTCATATTGATGTAATGGATGGGGTGTTCGTCCCTAATCTTTCTTTTGGAACGACAGTTGTACGGGGAATCCGGGAGTGTACGGATTTGTTTTTTGACGTACATCTGATGATTGTAAATCCCATTCGTCATGTAGAACGTTTTGCAGGAATTGGAGCCGATGGTATTACGGTACATGCAGAGGCCTGTGAAGATTTGGATGCAACCATTGATGAGATTCTGCGTTGTGGAAAAAAGGCGGGTGTTGCCATCAGTCCGGATACGGATATTGATGTTGTTCTTCCCGTTCTTCAGAAATTATCCATGGTATTGATTATGACGGTATATCCGGGATATGGAGGACAGAAAATTATCACCGATACCTTTTCAAAGGTGACGCGACTTCGTCAAATTCTTACCGAACGTGGTTTGGATATTGATATTGAAGTGGACGGTGGTGTAAACCTGGACAACGTGGGCGAAATCAAGAGGGCAGGAGCTAATGTATTTGTTGCCGGAACAAAGATATTTAAAGGGAATATTGTAGAAAATATAACAAATTTCCGCAATATTTTAGATTCAAATAAATAGAGTAAACGGCATGGAGCTACTTAAGGGGCAATAAGAAAAAAATGAAAAAACTAAAGTATATTTTTGTTGTGCTATTTGTTTGTGTATTTGCATATTTCATACTGGGAGAATTTTTCCTTCCCGCAGACGATTTGGGGGAAATAGGAAGGATGAAAAAATATTCCAGAGAATGGGAAAGGATTCTTCCGAATGGAGACAGGGTTCCTCAGGAGGTTCCCGGTCGTTGTGATGCGGAAAAAAACGAAGTTGTTATTGTTGAGACAACCCTACCGAAAATGATTCCAGAGGATATGTACCTTTGTTTCCGCAGTGCAAAACAGGATATGGAGATTTATGTAGATGGCGAGCTGCGACAGACTTATTCGACGAAGGATACCCGGTTGTTTGGAAACGTCAGTGCGGCTGCTTATCTTTTTCTGCAGGTGTATTCGGAGGATGCAGGTAAGGTCCTTCGGCTGAAAACACAGACGGATTCCTCTTATTCCGGCATTTTCTATTCGGTTTATGTGGGAAATCGGATGGAAATATGGGTAACCTTATTTAGACAGTATGGATTGGAACTTTCAATTGCTTTTCTAGTTCTGATTTTTAGTGCAATCAGTATCTTTGGCAGTATACTAATCAGGCTGCGTTATCGCCGCAGAATTAGCTTGGAATATCTTGCCTGGGGAGTGTTGATGGCCAGTGTGTGGCTGATTGCCAATTCGGTGCTCCGGCAAATGTTTTTTCCAAATCTGTCCGTCATAAATGATATGGCTTTTTGTATGATTATGCTTCTTCCGATTCCGTTTTTATTTTTCTCACATGTCATTCAAAGAGGCCGTTATGAGAAAGGAGATCGGATTGCGGTAACGGTAGCAATACTAAATTTTGTTCTGTGTTCCGGCTTGCACATGACCGGATTATGCGATTTTACAGATACCATTTTTTATCTGGCAGTTGTTTCTATTCTCGTTATTGTGTATATGTTTGTAACGATTTTTATTGATGCTTACAAGGGCTTTATTAAAGAATACATATTTGTGGCCATTGGTATTTTTTGTGTTTTTCTTGCAGCGGTATTCCAGTTTGTTATTTATTTCCAGCGAACGAACCTGTTTAGCGGGGTGGTTTTATCAGGTGGACTTATTGCTCTTTTGTTATTTGCCATCCTGCATACGATACGTGAGATTTTGTCCATAGAGCGACAAAAACAGCAGGCAATTACCGCCAGTGAATCGAAAGGACTTTTCCTTGCCAATATGTCTCATGAAATCCGAACTCCTATTAATGCTATTTTGGGGATGGACGCCATGATTCTGCGCGAGAGTACGGAGGAACCTATTCGGGAATATGCCATGGATATTCAAAAGGCTGGACAGGTGTTAATGTCTTTGATTAACGATGTTTTGGACCTGTCAAAAATTGAATCCGGCAAAATGGATATTCTGGTTGTAGAATATGATTTAAGCAGCCTCCTTCATGATGTCATAAACATGATTTCTTTGAAGGCAGAAGGGAAAAATTTATCAGTCCAGTTAAAAGTGGATGAAAATTTACCATCCAGACTATTGGGGGATGATATCAGGCTGCGGCAGATTTTGGTTAACTTAATGAATAATGCTGTCAAATACACAGAGAAGGGGACAGTGACTCTTTCGGTAAGCGGGAAAGAGAAGGAAAACGGTTTTATTTTGTGCTTTGAAGTCGTGGATACGGGAATTGGAATTAAAGAACAGGATATGAACAGGCTGTTTGAAAAATTTGAACGAATCGAAGAGAGCAGGAACCGTAATGTGGAAGGCACCGGTCTGGGTATGAGTATTACGGTAAAACTTCTGCAGCTGATGGGAAGTAAACTCCAGGTGGAGAGCATTTACGGTGAGGGTTCTACGTTCTTTTTTGAAGTTGAACAGGGAGTTGTCGTATCGGATCCGATTGGAAATCTGGAAGCGAGATTCCGCGAGTCAGATGAGTACTCCTATCAGGTAGCCTTTACGGCTCCGGATGTCAATTTGCTAATTGTAGATGATAATGCTGTCAATAGGAAAGTGTTTGTTAGCTTGCTGAAAGAAACAAAAGTTCATATTGATGAGGCAGCCAGCGGTATTGAGTGTCTGGATAAAACTTCCCAAAAACATTACGATATCATTTTCTTGGATCATATGATGCCGGATATGAATGGAATTGAAACGCTGCACCGATTGAAAGAGCAGCAGGATAGTCCGTGTAAAGATACGCCTGTCATTGCCTTGACGGCAAATGCCATTGTGGGTGCCAAAGAAAAGTATTTGTCAGAAGGATTCTTTGATTATCTGGCAAAACCGATTCGTCCGGAAAAATTGGAAAGTATGATTTTTGAATATATGCCGAAAGAGAAAATCAGCCAGGAAGGATTAACCGAAGAAGTAATAGAAGAAGTGTCAGTTGAAGAGATGGATTTGCCTGAGATTGATGGAATTGACTGGAAATACGCACTTCTATATATGAAAGATACCAACATTTTGATGGCTACAGTGCATGATTTCTATAAGGCTACAGTTAACGAGAGAAGGATTTTGGATGGTTTCTGGCACATGCTGACAGAAACGGATTCTGGAGAGGAAAGTAGGCGGGAAAGTTTCCGTCAATACCGTGTCAAAGTACATTCCATGAAAAGTTCGGCTGCCATGATTGGTGCCATGTCATTGTCGGCCCTTGCTAAACTATTGGAATATGCTGCAAGGGATGAGAAAATGGATGTCATTCAGCGGCTGCATCCGGTCTTTATCGATGAATGGAAGCGGATGGAGAAAAGTCTGGGAGAGTTGTTTCCGGAAGAGAAGGTAGAAAAGAATCCACCAGATTACAAATTGATTTTGGAGTATTTGCAACTTTTGAAGTCTGCCATCGATGAGATGGATATTGACAAGGCAGATGAAATTTCGGAGAAACTGAACAGTTATGAGTATCCGGATGAGATGATTTTTATTGTAGAAATGCTTGATTTGAGCGTTCGAAATATAGATGCCGAACAGGTAACAGAATACGCCAATCAGTTAGAAAATCGAATTCGTCAGTTATGAGGAAAGTCTCCGAAATAGAAAGAAGAAATGTCATATGAAAACAATGGATATCAAAGAATTTCAAAATATTAAAATCGGCAATGCGGAAAATGCAGAAGCAGGTACCGGGTGTACTGTCATAATCAGTGAATCCGGAATGCGTGCCGGGTTGGATGTCAGAGGCGGTGGTCCTGCGTCTAGAGAGAGCGAATTGCTCAAGCCGGTGGCAGCGGCGGAAGGAATTCATGGGGTTGTTTTGGGCGGTGGAAGTGCCTATGGACTGGATGCGGCCGGCGGTGTCATGCAGTATCTGGAGGAACAGGGCATAGGCTTTGATGTAGGAATTGCCAAGGTGCCTCTGGTCTGCCAATCGGATATTTTTGATTTGACGGTGGCAGATGCCGGTGTGAGACCGGATAAGGCCATGGGATATGAGGCCTGTAAAAATGCCTATGCCGGGAATTATCAAGATGGGAATTACGGGGCAGGTACCGGTGCCACCGTGGGAAAACTTAAAGGAATGGATTATTGTATGAAATCCGGCATTGGCAGTTACGCTGTTCAGGTGGGAGATTTGCAGCTGGGAGCCATCGTGGTTGTGAATTCCCTGGGAGATATTTATGATTTCGAGACAGGAAAGAAAATTGCCGGAATGCTGGCTGAGGATCGAATCTCTTTTGAGGACAGCGAAGAATTCTTGTATCGTTCCACGGAAGTACATGACAATAAGTTTGTAGGAAATACCACCATTGGTGCCATTATTACCAACGCTAGATTTGATAAAAGCCAGTTGTGCAAAATCGCGGCCATGACACACAACGGATACGCCAGGTCAATCTGCCCGGTACATACAACTGCAGATGGAGACAGTATTTATGCACTCTCCGTAGGAGAAGTGTCAGCCGATTTTGACATGGTCGGGACGTTGGCAGCAAAAGTGATGTCAGGGGCTATTACGAAAGCTGTTAAGAGTGCAAGGCAGGCCTATGGGTATCCTGCTTATGAAGACATCGCATCAAAAAAAGCAGATGGAGAATAGACACATGAGGATGAAGATGCCAAGAACCATGGAAAAGTTTATGCTGTCTGCCGTAGAAATTGACCGGTTTAGTGAAAAGACAGTGGAGCTATTACAACAGGCGGGAGTGACCCAGAAGGACATTTTGCGTTTTCGATTGAGTATCGAGAATGTGATGGAAATCTGGCTGCGGGAACTGGGGGAGGAGACACGATGTACCTTTTCCAGTGGTTCGAAATTTGGAAGAGCTCACATCATTGTGGCGGCAGAGGGAAAGAAAGTAAATCCCAATGAATATGAGGATGAATTGCTGACAGGGCTTAGTGAGACCTTTTCCATTCTGGCGACTCTGGGGTTGACACTGGAATACCATTATGACGGTGGTCAGAACATTTTGAAACTCACCTTGCCAAAGGGGCAGGCAAGGCAGGTGATGCCGGTGCTGATTTGTATGCTGGCAGGAGCTTTGCTCGGGGGCTTTTTTGAGTTTGTCGTGCCGGAAGCGGGCAGCGTGGTGCAGACGTGGGTGGTTGCCCCGATTTTTGATACACTGATGAATCTTCTGAGTGTAATTGCCGGGCCGATGATTTTTCTGGCTGTATATTCCGGTATTTACGGGATTGGAGATACCATTACCTTTGGCAAGATTGGAAAGCATTTGATTGTCCGGTTTTTGCTCATGACATTTTTCTTTTTGTTTTTGGCGGGAGCACTCATTTTGTGGTTCTTCCCGATTTCTTTTGGGACAACGGAAATCAAAGGAAATTCCATGATGGAACTGTATCAAATGGTTCTATCCATTGTTCCTGCAGATATTATTTCGCCTTTTCAGACAGGAAATGCGCTGCAGATTATTTTCCTGGCCTGTGCCTGTGGAGTAGGTACTTTGATTTTAGGAAATTCGGTGTCGGAGCTGATTAAAATTGTAAATCAGATTAATGCGGTGGTGCAGCTTTTGATGAATACCATTGGCAAGCTGATACCGGTATTCGTCCTTGTGTGTGTTATGAATCTGTTTATGTCGGGCGACATCCACAACATATCAGGATTATTGAAACAGATTTTACTCTGTGTGGGTGTGGCACTTGTAATAATGATTTTGTACATAATATTTATCAGCCGGCGTTGTCAGGTGAAGCCGGGAATGTTGATTGGCAAGTTACTGCCTACCTTTCTGATATCCCTTTCCACGGCATCTTCTTCCGCAGCCTTTGGAACGAATATTGAATGCTGTGAAAAGGAACTGGGAATCGACCGGAAAATGGTGAATTTCGGAGTGCCAATGGGGCAGGTTGTATATATGCCTATCGGCGCGGTTATGTTTTTTATCGCGTCCCTCTGTATCGGGGAAAGTTATGGGGTGGAAATTACACCAATTTGGATAGTAACTTCCATCTTTGTTAGTGGGATTCTGGCGGCAGCGACACCGCCGATTCCCGGTGGTGCCATGTCGTGCTATACGATTTTGTTTACACAGTTAGGGATTCCGGCGGCTGGAATTGCACTGGCAATCAGTGTGGATCTGCTTATGGATTATTTTATAACGGCATGTAATATTACCTGTCTTCAGACGGAACTTCTCGTTAATGCAAAAAAGCTGGGGCTGCTTACAGAGAGCAGAATCCGGGAAGAAAAATAGGAGGAATCAAACATGAGAAATTCGAAAAAAGTATGGAGCCTTTTGCTGGTAGCAGCTTTGGGACTGAGTGGACTTCAAGCGCAGCCTGACCGGACAGATGCCGCTGCAAAGGTTTCAATTTCAGCGAAAAAGCTTACGATTATCAAGGGGAAATCAAAGACACTTAGGATAAAAAATGCAAAAAAACAGGTTACCTGGAAACTGAGTACCAAAAAATATGTAACGATTAAAAAAGCGGGGAAGAATAAGATTAAAATTACCGGCAAAAAGGTCGGAGTGACAAAAATTACGGCGAAACTGGGGACGAAAAAGTATGCCTGTACGGTGAAAGTGAAGAAAGTATCACCGACGGCAACGCCAAAGATAACTCCGAAGGCAACGCCAAAGGTAACTCCGACAGCATCACCGACAAAACCTGCTTCTACCGCCACACCGGATACGAAAGTACCCATGAAAATTAGTAAAAAGGCGGTTAATGAAGCTAATGTAAACAGTGAAATTTTGTCCAGACACACCAATTTTCATATGAAACAGACTGGTGTAGAAGGGTTATCTTTGATGGAGAGCTATATTGATAATAAAACTTTTTATGTAAGTGAAGGAAAGAAAAAGAGCTATTTACGTGGATATTCTATGCTATATTATGATGATATGGATGGGACGGGGGATTACGGCTACATATTAGGAATTCCATTTTTCTACGGGGGAAAAAGTCCGGCCGAGAAAACGCTGGCCCGAAATTCGATTTTCTGGCATATATCGGATGAGGAAGAAATTTTATCCTGTTATTCTGAAGATGGTAAAATTTATCTCACAACAAAGCTGGAGGGGGAAAATGTTCGAAATGAATATGGCAGCAAATGCGACGGTAAAGAGGGAGTATATACTTTATTTGAAGTTGTCCTGAATGAAGATACGCTGGAAGCGATTCAGAACACGGAATATCTGTGTGACAAATCCGGTGCTAAAGAGTGGATGCGTACTACCGTTTCTTCCTATGATGTGGAGGAGCCGGCATGCGTAACCGAAATGGCAGATACTTATCAGGCTCATTGGACTTGTGAGGATATGGAATCGAGGAAACTTTCTATTACATTGGGAACCGGTACTACCCAGGAAGACAAGGAAACGATGGAGATTCCAAAAGGAGATGCATTCCGTGTCTATTTTGACGAGGACTTCGCAAACAAGTATGGCACAGAGCTTTATGCCGATGAGGCATGTACTCAGACCTATAAATATGAGAATGACAATAGGGAAAGTGATGTGTCGTTGTATTTTGCACTGGCGGAAGAAGAAGTGGAAGAATCGGATACCATTTCTTATGCCGATGGAGTCACCAGCAAGATGTCATCTCCGGATTTCTGGGCAAATTTGTGTGCAGATCCGGATAAGCTGCTGGCAAATGATGAGTGTATCAATTCGAGAAATGAAAAGATGCTTGAGGCTTCCGGAACGAATATGAATGATTTGAAAAATATGTCAGAGACCTATAATGGTATTCAGCTTCGGGAGAATCTTGCAACGTCAGTGGTAAAGGATGCTAATAGGTCAGCATATTATGCCAATGGCGAACTGGTGGATAAGACTGCCTATTTTACGGTGCTTAAAAATAATATTGCAAATGATGAAACAGCGACCGAAAATGATACCATAAAGTATGCTGTTTGTACCACCCGCACCGAGGTGAAGTGGTGTCCGACATCGGATTACCTTGGATACTCGGCAACAGATGCCGATGATGAGGGTGTGAATTCTGCCATTGGAATCAATGAGCCCATGGTATTGAAGGCGCGGACTGCTGATGGTAAATTCTATTGGGGCTATACAGAAAATTGTACCGGATGGGTTGCTGCTGAGGATGTGGCAATCTGCAGCTCCAAGGAGGAGTGGCTGGATTCCTGGGAAGTGAAGACCGGAGAGAAGAATTTTCTTGTGGTAACAACGGACCGGATTGTGACGGAAACATCTTTCTACAATCCAGCGATTTCCGCCAGAACATTGACACTGGGAACCTGCTTAAAGCTGGTTGAAAAGGAAAATATACCGGACAATCTGAATGAAAGAGGGAACTGGAATAACTATATTGTCTATCTGCCGACAAGAAATGCTGACGGACAGTATGTGAAAGAAATGGCGATGATATCGGAGCACAGCAACGTGAGTGTGGGTTATCTGCCTTTCACAGAGAGAAATATTTTGAAGGTTGCCTTTGAGTGTTTAGGGAACCGGTACGGATGGGGAGGTTCTCTGGAGGCGATGGACTGCTCTCTGTACGTCTGTCTGGTATACCGTTGCTTTGGATTTTCACTGCCCCGGAATACATCCTGGCAGCAGGCAATCCCATCCTTCAATAAAATAGAAGGGAAAACTGATGACGAAAAGACAGGGGAGATAAAAAAATCTCATGTGGGAAGTGTTCTGTACTTCTCCGGTCATGAGATGATGTATCTCGGACGATATAAGGGGAGGACATATGTCATCAGCGCCCTGGGTACCGTATTCGATGTGGGGGATACGACGAAGCGGAGCGTATATAATGTATCCATCAATACGCTGGATGTCAAGCGGGCGAACGGAAATACCTGGCTGGCAAACCTGAGCGGGATAAATACTTTTCAGTTTGATTTGAAATAAATAATATATCAGAAAAGGAGTGGAACTATTTGATTGTCCGGAATGATAAAAATGAATTGAAACAGGCATTGGATTATGTGGATGCCGAAATAAAGAAGTATAATTTGAATAAGCGGGATGCCATGATGGCCATGCTTTTGGCAGAGGAATCCATCGTCTGTATGATGGACCACTCCCCGGAAGGGTCGGAGATTGATATTGCTTTCCGGAAGTTTTTTGGGACAATCAGTCTGAATATCAGTGCTCCGGGGGAACCGTTTGACAGTGCCGAAAGTAAACCGCTTATGCTGGATGATGGACTGGATGGTGTAGATACCAACACAGAAAATGCCATCCGGAGATTGATTTTTAAATCACGAGAGGACAGTGTCCGGTACAAGAACCGCTTTCACCGCAATACGTTACAGATTACGGTGAAACGGTCGGATCGGGCCCAGTTGTACCTAACGCTGGGGGCGTTGGTGCTTTCGGTCCTCTTGGGAATTTTGCTTAAAATGATTTTGCCGGAGACGGCTCAGAATGCACTGAATGACTATTTTCTAAGTCCGGTGAAGACAATGTTTCTCAGTGCGTTGAAAATGATTATAGGACCGGTGGTGTTTTTCTCCATTGTATCCTGTCTGTCCCAGTTCGACAGCCTGCGTGACTTAGGGAAAATCGGTGCGAAAGTGATGGGGATGTATCTGTTTACGACGTTGCTTGCTGTGCTGGTAGGCTTAGGTGCGTTCTTTGTTTTCCAGCCGGGAGATTCATCCCTGGCCGGTTTTGTGACCGATGCGGCAAAAGAAACCATTGAGGTGGCAAGCAACACGAAAATTTCAATTTTGGACACGGTTATAAACATTGTACCGTCCAATATTGTCAAGCCGTTTTTAGAGGCGGATATGCTGCAGATTATTTTCGTCGCCATTATTTGTGGAGTGGCGGTAGGAATGATTGGGGACTATTCGAAACCACTGAAAAACTTTTTTGACAGTTGCAATATGTTGTTTTTGAAAATTACGACACTGATTGTGAAGGTAATTCCACTGGCTGTGCTATGTTCCATGACTTCTCTTGTGATGCTGACGGGAACGGATATGCTTCTCTCCATCATGAGTTATGTGGGGACATTTCTTGTAGCACTTGTTGCGATGCTGTGTGTTTACAGTTTGCTGGTATTATTATTCGGAAAGCTGAATCCGCTGCCTCTTTTGAAAAAGCACGCACCGACGATGCTGACGAACTTCAGCCTTGCTTCTTCCAATGCGTCCATGCCCTTTAATATCAATTCCTGTAAGAACATGGGAGTTTCCACGAAGGTATGTGCCTTTTCCATTCCACTGGGGGCCACAGTTAACATGGATGGCTCCTGCATTTATATGGCGGTGGCAGGCATGTTCTTAGCGAAGGTGTTTGGTATTGATTTGGATGGGCCGGCTATGTTCTCCATGATTTTTTCCATCATTGTACTCTCTATCGGTGCACCGGGGATTCCGGGCTCCGGTCTGGTGTGTTTGTCCGTTCTGCTGGTGCAGCTTGGTGTGCCGGCGGAGGCACTGAGTCTTATCATGGGAATAGATTCACTGATGGGGATGTTCCGGACTGCTGTGAACTCCACCGGAGATGTGGCAGTATCGCTGATTGTGGCGAAGACAGAAAAACTATTGGATACGAAAAAGTACTATAGTTGACGAGATACACAATGGACTTTTGAGCCATTATATGGTAAGATATGTTACTGTATAATGGCTCTTTTTCAAAGAGGCGTTTTATGGAATGGTTAAAAAAAGAAGAAAAGGAGATAGAGTTACTATGCAGCTTGGAATCGTCGGACTCCCCAATGTGGGAAAAAGTACGTTATTTAATTCATTGACAAAGGCAGGGGCGGAATCCGCCAATTATCCGTTTTGTACCATAGACCCCAATGTGGGAGTCGTTCCGGTGCCGGATGAGAGACTGGATGTTTTGTCGAAGATGCATGAATCGAAAAAAGTCGTGCCGGCGGTGATTGAATTTGTGGATATCGCCGGACTGGTGAAAGGAGCATCCAAGGGAGAGGGACTTGGCAACCAGTTCTTATCCAATATTCGTGAAGTGGATGCCATCGTTCATGTGGTGCGCTGTTTTGAAGATACGAATATTGTCCATGTGGATGGAAGTGTTGACCCACTGCGCGATATTGAAACCATTAATCTGGAACTTATTTTCTCGGATGTTGAGATTTTGGACCGCCGGATTGCCAAAACATCCCGTGGCGCCAATAATGATAAGAAACTGGCAAAAGAAGTGGAAAT
>JALENH010000079.1 GCA_022767895.1 Eubacterium sp. | reverse complement strand
CGGTCTCAACGCTCCCACCGCAATTTTTAATAATGTTGATTTGCCGACACCATTGGCACCGACTATCCCTACGCATTCACCGTCATGGAGAATCATGTCAACTCCGTTCAATACCGAATTTTTGTGATAGGACTTTTTAATTCCCTTCATTTCCATCATGTTTTTGACACCTCCCGCCTCTTTTTAACCTGTGAAGCAACGAGAGCGGCAATGATACCAAGTACAACGCCTAATATCATTCCTGCCAGAATATCCGTCGGATAATGCACATAAAAATATAATCTTGTGCTCGACATAAGCAGGGCACCAGCCAGTGCAGCAATTCCTGCCCGCCGATTCCCCATAAAAATCGCCGTGGCCGCAGCAAAGGAAGACAGTGCATGCCCGGAGGGGAAAGAATAATCTGTAGGATTTGCAATCAGCAATGGAATCTCCGGATTGCGCCAGCAGGGCCGTGGTCTTGCCACAAGTGGCTTCAGCGTCAGGTTGCCAACAAGAAGAGAAAAAACCAGCGCAAGCAATACTGAAATACCAATCCATCTTGTTTTTTTTCGAATCAGAAGTGCAAGACCAATAATAATCCACACAATCCCGCCTTCTCCTAACATAGTAATCACTTTAAAAATACCAGTCAAAAAATCATTTTGTATGGACTGAAACCAGTCCAGTATTACACTGTCAAACCAAGCAACCACGACATAGCTCCTTTACTTTTTCTTCTTTACCTTAATCAGACAGGACTTTCTCCAGGAGCCATATCGGGCGTAAATACGTACTTTTCCCTTTTTCCTTGCCTTTACAACTCCCGTTTTGCTTACTGTGGCAATCTTCTTATTAGACGAACTCCACTTCACCTTACCCTTCAGTCGTGTCGGCCAAAAGGAAGCCTTCAGCTTATATTTTTTCCCTGTCCGCAATGTCTTTTTCTTCTTATTCAGTTTGAGTTTTCCTATCGTTTTATAATATTTTTTTAATTCCTTTGCCGCTCCCGAACGAATCAAATCCCGGTAGGCAAACAAAACATACCCCTCTGTGTTACCAGCCCGTATCTGCTTTAGCTGTCTGGCAATATTTGTGGAAGATTTTTTCCAGCCCGGATCTTCCTTTAGGGAATAGCCGGTTTTGTAAAGTGCCAGTCCAACATACATCGGTATATCCCGCGAATTGATAGCACGCCATTCTGCCAGACGGTTGCTAAACAGTGTCGTCTTCTTTCCCGACAGAATGTACTGATCAGACCAGTATATCTGTGGAACAATATAATCCACATAACCACTCTGTGAAAGCCATGTTTTTACATCAGCACCAATTTTTTCACAATAAGAAATATCTCCTGCCGGGCTGATACCAAACTTCAGACTTTTACTTTTTGCCTTTACCGTCTGATACACTTTCTTCACCATAACATTTATATTTTTCTTTCTGGTCGTCTTGGACACCTTATTGTATTTTTTTTCATTGGTGGGATAAAAATAATCATCAAAATGAATGCCATCTACGGCATAGTTGTTCACAATCTCCCGCACCTGTCTCACAATCCGGTCTGTTGTTGCTGCACTTGACGGGTCAAGTACCTTTTTCGACGTCACACGGTACGGGTTCATCCATGCGTGGAACTTAAGTCCGTTTCTATGTGCAAGTTCGACGAGAATTTTCAATGGATTATAGGGAAGAGCCTTCCCGGTGGAAGTCACATAACGGCTCCATCCTGTAACCTGAGAGGGGTAAATGGCATCATCGTATGCTCTTACATGAAAATATACCGTATTGCATCCGCTCTTTTTTATATTAGCAAAAACACGGTTGGCATTCGACCTGAATCCACTCTCCGACTTATCCGTCAACCCCAGTTCCTCAAATTCAAAACAGGACACCCAGACACCGCGGGTTCCAAGAGTCCCCGCCTCCGCTTTCTGACTAATCCCCAGCCCACATGTGAAAGCAGCTACGATTACTGCCATTAACATGATATAACGCTTCACGATTCATCCGCCTTTCTTTCTATGAAAATTATAATAATCCGGTGCTGAAATATCTCTCAATGCGGTCCGCCAGTACCGTAGCAATACGCACATCGCCACCATATTTTTTTGTAATCTCTTTTGCTGCCCATACATTGGCACCAGAAGAAGTTCCACAGAGAAGCCCCTGTACTCTGGCCAGCTCTCTCGTCGTATGGATGGCATCTTCATCGGTTACTTCAATGACATCATCTATGAGATTGGTATCTAATACCGCAGGAATAAATCCGTCACCAATCCCCTGTATACTATGTAACCCCGGTTCATGTCCCAGAAGTGCTGACACATTTTTCGGTTCCACTGCCACCACTTTGAGATTGGGATTTTTCTCTTTCAAGTACTGACCGACCCCCTGCAGGGTGCCACCGCTCCCCAGTCCCGACACAAACACATCCACCTTTCCTTCCATCTGTTCATAGAGTTCCACTGCGGTTGTCTGGTAATGAATATCCGGGTTATTGGGATTCTCAAACTGTTGCGGCATAAAGCAGTTGCCAATCTCTTTTACAATTTCTTCCGCTCTCGCCACCGAACCACCAATGCTGAGTTCCGGAGGAGTCAAAACCAGCTCCGCACCCAGTGAGCGGATAATCTTTTTTCTTTCCTCGCTCATATTCTCCGGCATCACAATAATAACACGGTACCCCTTGCGGACACCGACAAACGCAAGTCCGATTCCCGTGTTCCCGGAAGTCGGCTCAACAATCGTCATTCCCGGTTTTAACACACCCACTTTTTCTGCCTGCTCCACCATGTTTTTGGCAACCCGGTCCTTGATACTGCCGCCGGGATTCAAAAACTCTGCCTTGGCAAAAATATTTAGTCCCGTCGTTCCTTTTAAACTGATAAGCGGAGTGTTTCCAATCAAATCAATCACATTTTCATATACCATTGTTCACTGTTTCCTCACTTTACTGCTTCCTTACTTGTTTTTTATAATATGCAGGGGCAATGCCATAATATTTCTTAAAAAGCTTACTAAAATAGTACACATCTTCATAACCAACCTCTGCTGCCACGTCCCGGATACTTCCACAAGCCTCGTCCTCCAGAATCTCTTTGGCTTTCTCCAAACGAATCTGAATCAGGTAGCGAATCGGTGATTCTCCCGTTTCCTCCTTGAAAATTTTGGATATATATACCGGACTCAAATACATATTTTTAGCAATCTGGTCCAAAGATATGTGTGTCGCATAATTTTCATTCATATATGCGATAATGCGTTTCACCACATATCCCCTGCTCCGGGATTCAAAAACATACCCGCGATTCTCATGCTTCTTTTCCCCCCGTATCTGACGGATAATGAGAAGTAGCATTTGCACCAGATACGCCTTAATCATAAAATACTGTCCACTCTGCTGCACCTGTGTCTCTGATATCATGGTCTGTATCAGCTGGTTCAAATCCTGTTTCAACTCCGGCTTGCAATGGAGAACATGGCTTCCATCCGGCAGCACCAGAGACTCCTGGGGCATATCTTGAAAATGAAAATTGCTCATACCAATATATACCTCAACCGGCGGTTCCTCCCCGTCCCGCAGTTCAAACCGATGAACAACACCAGGATTCCCAACAAGAAGGTCACCCGCCCTCAGTATATGTGTTTGCCCTTCTATCGTATATCTCGCCTGCCCCGCCAGTATGTATGTCAATTCCAGATAATCATGAGAATGATCCTCGCCACTCTTCATCGGGGTCTTCTTGCCGATATAGAGCAGATGTGGGTTAAAATCACCATAAGAAAGGTGGTCAAACTGCATGGTATGTTCTCCTTTTTGATGGACTTTTGCCTTTTTTGTGTACTGCAACAATGAGAATATTTTACTATGTTTCGAGGAAAATGTAAAGAGAAATGGCGCAAAACGCTCTAAAGAACGCTTCACGCCACAGACTCAAATTTCTTTCTTTGTATAAGTCCCCTTCACTTCTTGATGTGAATCTTCTGACAGCAAAGCAACCGCATCCACTGTTAGTCGTTTTCCATCATTGGACAAT
>JALENH010000070.1 GCA_022767895.1 Eubacterium sp. | reverse complement strand
ATTTCCCAAGGTTCCCCCCAATACAATCATATTTTCATACCAGACAATATGCCTGGCTGTTTTTGTCCTTGCCGCCAGTCTTGGGATAATCCCCAGCATGGTAATAAAAGCAAAAATACCGGACGCAACTGCAAAACCGCTCCCCAATCCAACCAGCACCATCACCAAATATTTAATTGCTATCAATCGTATGACCCTCCCTCGAAGAAGCGGCAATCAGTGCCTTATTCACCTGTTCTTCATAGGTATGCATCTCCACCTGTATTGGCGTCGGATCGTCTTTAATTTTTTTCCTGCGGAAATGATTATAAAACACCAGAATCCCTATCGGTAGTCCGATGGCATAGCAGATTTCAATAATAGAGCCACCTTCTTTGCTTGTCCCCAACACTAGCATATAAACCTTATCAAAGACATCCGCAACATTTACATCCTCATTAAACGTCATAATCGTAAAAGCTGCTCCAAAAAAAACGATGGCTGATACAAATGCTGTTTTGACATACTCCATTGTCTTTCCTTTTTCTTTTGAATCAGGCTTTTCATAATCTACAATAAAATCCCTCTCCCCTAAATTCTCAATCTGAATATTGGGATAGATCTGGTGAATGACCTCATACACCTTGGCTATCGTAAACATATTTTTCTGGGGTGTATCATTAGGCAGTGTGTAAAAAGTGGTATTTTCCAGTTTCTGAACCACCTTTTTGTTAGTACAATATAAGGTTCCCAAATCCCGGAATGTAATTTCCCGTTTTGCCACAGGAATATTCTGCTCGATTTTTATATATAATATTTCTTCCATTCCTTGTACTCCTTCACCAGTGTTCCTTTTGTCTTAGGCGTCATATCACTTTGCGGTTGTTGGGATTTGTACACAAACACAGCCAATGCTGCCAACACAAGAACAGCAATGGTATAAATACCTGCTTTTTTCATTGAAACACTTCCTTTCGGTATTACCATTGCCATTTTCCTTAAATTTATTCATTACCTCTGAAGAATACATTTTTTTCGCATGGAGCCAAGAATCCTTTTTTCCAGTCTGCTGACCTGCACCTGACTCATATCCAGTATCTGTGCGGTCTGGGTCTGGGTTTTTTCTTCAAAATAACGCAGCTCAATCAGTCGTCTCTCCTTGGCATCCAGCTCATCCAACAGCTGTTCCAGCAATAGCCGGTTTACCACTGTTTCTGATTCATTCTTCTCGGAGGGAATACGATCCATCAGTAAAATCTCACTGCCCTCTTTCTGAAATACGGTTTTGTGGAGGGACTCCACTTCATTCCCTGCTTCCAGTGCCAGGACAATGTCCTCTCGTCCCAGTTCCGTTGCCGCACTTAATTCCTCCAGTGTCGCCTCTCTCCCAAGACGTCCTGCCAGATTTTCCGCTGCACGCCTCACCCGGACACCATTTTCTTTCAATGTCCGACTCACCTTCACCATGCCATCATCCCGCAGGAACCGTTTGATTTCTCCACTGATTACCGGCACTGCATAAGTGGAAAACTTCACATCAAAATTCATATTAAAATTGTCTACTGCCTTAATGAGTCCGATGGCACCAATCTGGCTTAAATCCTCCGCATCATACCCCCTGCCGGCAAATCGTTTTACAATGCTGTATACCAACGGCATATTTTCTTTTATCACTTGTTCTCTCGCCAATTTATCCCCTGCACGTGAACGTTTAATCAGTTCTATGGTTTCCATTGGCAAACTCCCTTATGATAAAATGAATGCACTATATATTTTCTTTTTCATTCGAATTGTTGTACCCTGTCCCACCTGGGAATCCACACAAAGTTCATCCATAAAAGCTTCCATAAAGGCAAATCCCATACCAGAACGTTCCATTTCCGGTCTGGTGGTATACAGAGGTTCCATAGCACGGTTGATATCCGGGATACCAACCCCCTGATCTGACACTTCGATCCAAATCGTATTCTCCTCAATCCAGCTATGTATCTTTATCTTACCGGGTTCCCCATCGTAACCATGAATAATCGCATTGGTTACAGCTTCAGAAACCGCTGTTTTTACATCTGACAGTTCTTCCATGGTCGGATCCAGTCTGGCCAGAAAGGCCGCTACCACCGTCCTCGCCAAACTTTCATTTTCTGAACTACTGTCAAATTCAAAGGTTATCTCTGTTTTTCCCATCATAACGTCTCCGTCCTTTCCTGATATTTCGGTATAATCCGGTACAAGCCGGACATCTGGAAAATGCGATCCACGCTGTCACCAATTCCTGTGACGAAAGTTCTTCCTCCTAAGAAATTCATTTTCCGATGACGTCCCATAACCATACCTATTCCTGAGCTGTCCATGAAAGTGATACCCGAAAAATCAAATATCAGCGTCCGTACACTTCCTTTTTCGATTTGCAAATCCACCACCCGGCTAATCTGCCCTGCCGTATGATGATCCAGTTCCTCACTAATGTGTAATACCAGTTGGGAGCCACTCCGCTCCATTGAAAATTGTTCCATTGTTTCCTTTCCTTTCTCATTTTCCTTTCTGTGATATAAAAAGATCCACAAAAGATGTTTTTCTCCTGTGGATCTTTCTGAATATCGATTCAGTTTTTCATCTGTGGTCCGGCAGTCCTTCAGATCATTGGGAATCAGTATCTCCCAGTGCCTCCTTCACCTGTTCGAGGTATGTCTTCGCTTTCACCGCAATAGAACTGCTTTCATCTACTTGAATGGCTTTTTCATACCATTTCTTCGCTTTCTTATTATCATTTTTCTTCTGATAGCAATATGCCATCTGGTACATAGCTTCCTGGTTGTCCGCATCCAGTTTCAGAACTTTTTGATAAATAGCAATGGCTCCATCATAAGAAGAATACGCCGTACGTTTGCCCTCATTGACCAGTGTCTGAATATCACTCTCGGAAACCGTCTTGATTGTAGTAAACAGGCTCTTCGCCTCTTCTGTACCAAAGTCTGCTTTCTTGCAGTCTGCCACCTCAATGGCCGCCTGTATTTTGTCATTTTCCAGGTAAGCCTTAGCTCCTTTGAGTAACTTCTCATAGCACTCAGACTTCTTGAGTGCCGCAGAATCGGCATCCTGAATTTCTTTCTCCAGTTTCTTTACATTTTCTTCCAGTACTTCTTTTTCCTTTTTCAAACTGGAAATCTGGGAAGACTGCACTGCCAGCTGGTCATTGGTATTGGAAATCTCACCGCTATCTCCTGTACCGCTTTTCTTCATTGTCGGCCACAACAGAATAAAGGATATGGCAATACCAACGATGGCTCCGATAATAACATAAACCACCGGCATAAGCGACCTTTTTTCTTCTTTGTAGGTTCCCACCGGCGTAACATTGGATAAGGGATCCTTCTTCAATGTCTTCTTCGGTGCTTCCCTTTCTGCACTGCCCGCTGCCCGGTCTCCCACTTCCTGCATATAGCGAAGTGTCGTGGTGTTATTAAAATCAATCCTTCTGGCACGGTTCAGACACTTTGCCGCCTTGTGATAATCCCCATCATGAATATACAAAAGCGCCAACAACTGCTGGGCACGCACAAAATGTGGATTGAGACTGACAACTTTTTTTAGCTGGATAATCGCCAGATCTTCATTCCCTGCCTGAGCCGCTGCCAGTGCAGAGTTGTATTTTTTAATCGTCTGGTTGGTAGCATCCAGAGCTGTCTGATTTTTCTGTATGGTATCAATATAGTAATCCGCTGCGTTCTCCTCCGGCTGCAGATATTTACTCAATACCCACTCACTGAGCGCCGCTACGGTCTCACCCATTTCATAATAA
>JALENH010000054.1 GCA_022767895.1 Eubacterium sp. | reverse complement strand
TTCCGTCTTTCCTGAATGTAATCATACAATTCACTTATATCAACTTTTTTCTTGCTCTTCATATTCTCGTCCTCCATCAAGTCTTTTTCCAGTCGAAGTGCCGGAAAAAGTTCAAAACGTACCGGATTCTTCCTATACTCTGACGGAGTAACATGCCATATTTTTGTAAACGCCCTGGTGAACGCCTCATTACTTCCATAGCCATATTTAAGTGCCAAATCCAAAAATGATACATCATGACCATTTCTAATTTCTTTTGCGGCACAACTCATCCGTCTACGCAAAGAATAATCCTTGATACTCATATTAGTTACAAATCTGAAAAGCTTTTCAAGGTAGGATTTTGAACAAAATAAATTTTTTGCTATATCATCAGTCTTAATATCGTGTGTCAGATTCGCTTCGATAAATTCTAACGCCTCTGTGATAAGCAAAACTTTTTCCATCAGCAATCCTCCTTCCGATATCGTATCTTGATTATAGCATATGTATTATCTTTACTCTTGACTTTTTGAGTACAAATATATGTCTACATTCTATCACAGATTACACGTTTAGAGAATACACCTTCCAGGCTATTAACTTATTCGTTTGACAAATTTCCCTTTCGAGTCAAACATTAATGTTGCGCGAATTTCCCACTCACTGCCTTCTTCTTCCATATAGAGTGTGGCATCAAGATATATTTTTTGAGAATTGGATTTTTTTGAAACTTTCATTTCCACACTTTTTCCTACGCAATTGAATCCATCATCCTCAAATAAAATATCTCTTGTATCTTCATCGATACAAGCTGTTCTCTTCCCTTTTTCCACACATAAAATATTCGTACTATATTTATCATAGAAAAACTCTTTTCCGCCAACTTTTCCGGCACTTGTGTACTGCTTTTCAAAATCTTCCCAGATATCTACTTTTTCAAAAATCTTTTTACCACGCATGTCCTCAACGACAAAATTTTTATGCTTAAAGTCAATAACAATGCTTACATCACCTGTTTTTTCTTCATACACATGCTCCATTGCCTTTACTTGGATAGTCTGATTTTCATCAGAGCATTTAGCTGTAGTCCTTTCGAAATTACTATAAAATTTTTTTAACTCCTCATATGAATACTGCCCCCAAAATTTCTCTTCCAATAAATCCTCATTATTTTCCCAAGCCGCTTCGATTTCCCAATTAGACAAGCTTTTATAGCAAGGATATGGAAAGGTAATTCGCTTCTGATTTTCACTCATGTACTTTGGATAATCCAATGTAAGCATTTGGTTGACAAGACATAAATAATTATGCTTTCTCCCCTTTTCGTTCTTCTCATAAAGGATGTAGGAATTGTTATTTTTAAAATATCTCGCCGCCTTATGTTTTTCATTCTCATCATCTGTATATTCCAATGATTCAACAAAATAGTCCGGATTTTTTTCTAAAACCGTGCCGAGATTTTCTTCATAAGCAATGAACTCCCAATTTTGTCCAAAATCCACAACTCCGCCACCGCCAGTTCCAAATCGTATAGCCTCTATGGAAAAATCCGCTTTCTTTGTGTCCCATCGGTCAACAGACAGCTTTATGTTTTTCAAATTTTCCGGGTTATCCTTTCTCTTTTTGTTGTTTTCTTCCTTACTTATTTTAGGGCTGCTCGTCGCCTTGCTTTCCTTTGTGTTTGTATTGTTTGTTGTGTTGGTTGTGGCTGTTGTTGGCACTACAGAATGATTCTCCTGCTTAGCAGTCCCACAAGCGGTCAGACACCCTCCGCATACTAATACCATTGCCACTACTTTTCCCCATTTTTTTCTCATACACTCACTCCTTATCGTTTTATTATACTAATAATACGAATGAAAGCGCTAAAAAGTTGCATTATACACGAAAATCACTTGCTGTACGAAAAAAGGGTCCCAAGCAGATGCTTGAAACCCTTCAAATACTTTCATTTTTTATCCAACATAGTTTTCCATGCCAAAAACAACTAGAGAAGCTTTGCCATTCTTCTTCTTAAAATACACATAATTTGAACTATTATTAAATATTTCCTTTCGTAATTTTATTTTTGTAGAGCCAGAACCATCACGTTCCTTTTCTAAATCATCATTGTATAGTAGCAAAGATAAAACTGTCAAGGACTAACCCCGCAATAAACCTATATACTCTTTGTCTTTCATGAAACAATCATAAACCTAACCTTAGGTTAATAGCTTTTTTCCCTTTTCTCTGTTATATTAATATGATAAAAGAAAAGGAGGGTTTTCTATGAAAAAGAAACCATTACTATTTTTGATGTTTTTATGCATTCTGATGTTACCCGTCATCTGCAGAGCGGAGGCCAGCGCCAGTGAAAAGCTGAAAGATCTTTCCTTTACCACTCCGACCCACAACGTGGGAGAATTGAGTGATAATGTGACGATTACTACAGATTTTGGATTAACCGATGACTATATGGGGGATAATAACAAATACAAAGTTGCCATCAGCATTACCCCTATCTACGAAAGTGTATGGATTAGCTCCGACTCAGGAAGGGTGAATCTTGCCACAGAACCCGATATGCTGAAACTAATCAATAAGAAAGTAACAATCTATAATCCCGTTACCTATAACCATATCAATCCTGTATATGACAGTAACGGACTGGTCAGTTCCTTCTCACAGACCTTCTCCTCTGTCGAGGCTTCTGATCTGATGCACTTTACGTTTACGGTCACACTTCCGGATAACTACAGCATCGAATCAATCTATAGAGAACACGGTGAAGACGTCGACATCGACAGCGTAGATTATTCTGTTAAATTTAAGGTGAACGCATCGGTTTACCTGGAATCCGGTGCCTCACCCAATGTAAAACTGAATAAAACGAGCGTTTCCGGCTATGTCAATTATATATATTATCTCACCGAGATGGTTGACAATCAACGAGGTAATTATAAAATTGTAAAGGCGAGTTCCAGCAATTCCGCTATAGCATCTGTCTCTTCTTCCACAGGAAAAATAACGATGAAAAAGACAGGCACCTGCACGATTACAGTAACCAACGCTTATGGAAAATCCGCTTCTTTCAAAGTAATAGTAAAGCCATCTGTCATCAGCCGGCAACGCAAGCGCATTACCTGTAGTCTTGGAACAAAGATGAATCTTTCGGCCAGAGGAGCAGTCCTGCTCTTCGGAACCCCAAAATACAAGGTGAAGTCTTCTAAACGCAGTGTCGTAAGCGTACAAAAAAAAGGTAATGAGCCCATTATCCGCGGCAAAAAAATCGGTTCCGCTGTCCTCACTTTTACCTGCGGAAACAAGAAATTTTCTATACGTGTCAAGGTTCGCAAAGCCAAAGTGGTTATTGCGTCCTCTGCAACCCTGCAAAAAGGAGATAGCCGTACCCTTTCCGCAAACGAAAGTTCAGACGACATCTATATCAAAAAAGCAACCAGCATCAACGGACTTCTGTCTTTGAATCTTTCCTCCAATGCCAGAGCCTTGACACTGACCGCAAACAAGAGCTTTTCCGGCACCTCCGCTTCAGACAAAGTGGTTGTTACCTTCAGCAATGGCAAGAAAAAAACCATTAAAGTCAAACTCACTCAGCCTAAGACCAAGAAGAAATTCTCCCTGGATGACGTGAAGATTACACTGAGGCGCTCCTACTGGAATGGCTCCAAATCCTGCCTCAAATATACCATAACAAACAATTCTTCCAAAAACCTGACAAAGCTGAAAATTTATTACACGGGTGTCTTAAACGAAGAAGTTGATGGATATATCAATGTCAATTCTTCCATCCCCCGGGGTAAATCAAAAACCTTTACCACCAAGTTGGACTATTTTGACTATCTCGACGAGGCTACACTGACATTGGTATCCGCTTCTTAATATAATCCGAAATTGGTGCGCTTCTCAAAATTTACTTGCCAAAACATTTAGTTCTGTGTATGATAAAGGGGAATGTTCCATATCCCCGATTAATACAACTGGAGGTGCACATGAAATCAAGACCCCATCTCAATATCACGTATATTTCAGAGCGCCTGAAAAAGGCGCTCTGTGATATTTCTCAATATACAGTTACCACCGTGACAGCTCCCATGGGTTACGGAAAGACGACAGCTATTTCCAGCTTTCTCAAAGAAGCAGAGGCAGAGGGGGCCCTTGTACGCCGCCAAAGTATTTATGGAAATAATCTCACTTTGTTCTGGAAAAGTTTTTGCCGGCTTTTTTCCGGAATGGCAATCTTTGATGAGTTGTCAGAACTTCCCTTTCCCGCAGATGAAAACTCCCGTTCCTTTTTTCTGGAACTGGTCAATGAGGAGTTCACAGATGAGCGGCCGTTCTACTGTTTTATCGATGACCTTCATCTTCTGTCTGACCCGGCGGTCTTTGAACTGCTTTTTTCCCTGTCTCTTCACGCTCCGTCCTGCCTTCACCTCATTCTAGTCAGCCGGAACCCTGTTTTTTCCCAGGGAGAAAAATTAATACTTGGCCAGCGCGTACTTGAGATTGGCATCGATGACCTGAGCCTTACTCCAGAGGAACTGAACAACTACTGTGCTCTCTGTGGTTTCAAGCTAAACACAGATTCCCTGAAGATTCTCCACCAGACCACAGAGGGCTGGTTTTCATGTGTCTATCTGAATCTGGTCTCTTATCTTTCCTCCGGTCATTTTATTCTCGACAGTGCGAGCATTTATGACACCATTTATCATGTTCTTTTGGAACCGCTTGGAGACGAAGAAAGGAAACTACTCACAATCCTGGGAATGGCAGACGAATTTACAGAAGAGCAGGCTGTTTATCTATGGGGAGACGAAACTGCCCGGATTCTTCTAAAACAATTGACGGAAAACAACTCTTTCATCAGCCAGCTTCCGGATTCCGACACATTTCGCTGTCATCATATGTTGAAAAGCTGTACCCGTCAGATGTTCGAAAAGCTTCCTGAGAAGGAGCAAAATCTCTATCAAGTACGAATGGGAAAATGGTATCAGAAACAGGGCTACTATGAGGATGCTTTTTTATGGCTTTCTCATTCCGATGATTATGAGGCTCTTCTGGACGCGGTGGAGGAAAGCCGCGGATACGCGCTGAATATCCAGCATCAGGAAGAGGTGCTTCGCTGGTTGGCAAAATGTCCCCCTGATATTCTGTCACACCACGCTTTTGGTATCCTGATTTTCATGCGGCGTCTGTATACCTTCCGCCGGATTCCGGAGATGCTGAAGCTGAAGGATTTTTTCCTGAAAAGTGTATCAGAAAACCCGCAGCTGACCCCCGAAGAGAAGGGTAATCTTCTGGGTGAATGCGAGGTGATCTTAAGCTTTCTCAAATACAATGACATTCAGGGAATGAGCCTACATCACAGAAAAGCATTACAGTTTATGACCCGGAAAACCACTTCTATGGGGGGAAGCGGATCCTGGACCTTCGGCTCTCCCAGCGTACTTGCCATGTATTATCGTACCCCGGAGAGTCTGGAACAGGTTATTGCTGATATGAAGGAATGCATGCCTTTTTACTATCAGCTCACAGACGGACACGGAAGCGGAGCGGAACACCTGACCGAAGCGGAAGCCCGTTTTCTTCAGGGAAATTTTGCCGATGCAGGGCTCCCGCTTTCACGGGCAGAGCTTGCGGGAACAGCCAGACAGCAATGGGGGATGCTTCTCTGCAAAGATTTTCTGCGAATGCGTCTGGCGCTTTTCCAGGGAGACCATGATCTTCTGGAAAATCTGAAAACAAGCCAGCGCCATACCCTAAAACAGAATCTTCAGAGTATGGCGCTGAATACGCTGGATATGTGTGATGCTTTTCTGGATTCTCTTCTCGGGATTCCGGAACAAATCCCCGAATGGATTGCCCTCGGAAAACTGGAAAGTGCTCTGGTACTCCATCCGGCTATGCCAATGCTTTATATGACTTATGGACAGGTACTGATGGCACAGGGTAATTTTACCCGACTCATCGCTTTGGAGCCGAAGTTTCGAAGCCGTTTTTCCATATATCCAAACCTTCTTTGCACCTTGTATCTTGAAATCCAGCTGGCAGGCTCGTTCTACCATCTCGACGACTATAAAAAGGCTCTCTCACATCTTCGGAAAGCCTTTTCTATCGGAGAAAAGGACGGACTGACGGTTCCTTTTGCTGAAAACGGATCATTTATCCGACCTCTTTTGGAGCAGGTGACAGATGCTTCCCATCAGCCCTTTATCCGCCGCATTTTTTCGCTGCATGACCTTCTGGAACAAGGCAAAGCCGCCATATCCCACAGTGTTTCTCTCTCCCAAAGACCCGACTGCCTTACAGAGAACGAGTGGAAATTGGCCAAACTTGCCGCCTCCCGACTCAGTAACCGGGAGATTGCTTCCGAAATGGGATTTTCTGAAGGTACCGTCAAGCAGTATCTCAACCGAATCTACGGAAAGCTGCATATAGAGGGAGACAGTCGAAACAAACGATGGCTGCTTGAGGAATACTTTTCATCCTGAACTTGGTTCAGTAGGATTCCTCATGGCATAAAAAAGTAACTAATTCACTTACTGGGATTACACACTGCTCCATCGTATCTCGGTTTCTGACGGTTACTGTTTCTTGTTCCAGGGTTGCATCATCAACTGTAATTGCATATGGAATGCCGATTGCATCTCCTCTACGATATCGCTTTCCAATACTTCCAGACTCTTCATACTGCACCATACAATATTTTGCCAGCATCGTATATAATTCTCTAGCTTTCTCAGCATGCTTCTTTTTGATTAATGGAAGTATATTGATTTTGATTGGTGCAAGAGCCGGCTTAATATTAAATACAATACGACTGTCTGTATCACTAATCTGTTCTTCGTGTAAGCCCTCAAACAGCAATGCCAGTACAATACGATCTAATCCATAAGTTGATTCAATAATGTATGGAATATACTTTTCTTTTGTGGCTTCGTCAAAGTATTCCATTGATTTCCCGGAGTATTCCTGATGCCTTGTAAGATCAAAATTGGTTCTATTATGAGTACCGTTAATTTCGCCCCAACCAAATGGAAATTGATACTCAATGTCACAGGCTTCTTTCGCATAATGTGCTAATTTTTCATGATTATGAAAACGTAATTTTTCTCTAGGCAACCCAAGGCTTTCAAAAAAATTCATTCCATATTCTTTGAAATACTGATAGAGTTCACTGTCAGAGCCTTCCTTGCAGAAAGTCTGAAACTCCATCTGTTCAAACTCAATTGTTCTGAAAGTGAAGTTTTTAGGTGTAATTTCATTACGGAAAGCTTTCCCGATTTGTCCTATGCTAAATGGTAGTTTTGCCCTCATAGAGCGCATTACATTTAGATAATTTACATACTCACCTTGCGCATTTTCAGGTCGCAGGAAGATTCGGCTTGAACTTTCATCTGTTACACCTCTTTTAGTTTCAAACATCAGATTGAACTGTCTGATATCTGTAAAATTTGATTTTCCACATGCCGGACAAGGTATACGATTGTCGCGAATAAATGTAATCATTTCTTCCTGTGACATGGCATCAGCATTAACACTTCCATCGTAATCCTGAATTAAATTATCTGCTCTATGCTCTCGTGTCTTACATTCTTTACAATCAAGCAACGGATCTGAAAAACCAGCAAGATGTCCACTTGCCTCCCAAACTTTAGGATTCATCAAAATATCTGCGTCTACTTCATAGCTGTTTTCTCTCATCTGAATAAAATAATATCTCCATGCATCCTTAACTTGATTTTTTAATCGCGTTCCCAAAGGACCGTAATCCCAAGTGTTGGCGAGTCCGCCATAAATCTCACTTCCCTGAAAAATGAAACCATACTGATTGCAGTATGAAACTACTTCATCCATTGAAAAATTTCTTTTCTCCATTTTAATTACCTCGCCTTTCCTTTTTTTTGAAAACAACAAAGAATTGTCTTGAAAATCTCTAACCCCATGCTAAACAAGAATAAAAAAAGCCCTAAGTATAAATTAATATACTTAGGACGAATATAACCGCGGTTCCACCTAAATTCAGATAACCATCTGCGCTTTAATCATAGTACGGATTCAACATCTTATACTACATTCCTTTTAACGGTGGAATTTTCCGTCGGACGCTACTTTTTATTCACTCCGCTGCTCCAAGACGCCTTCCATGCTTTTCTTCATAAGGGTTCGCACCAAACACCCTTTCTCTGAAATCGGATAAACATGTACTATTTCTTTTCTTTGCATTTCCTATTTTTTTCATAAGTATATATTATCTCAGAGCAACTGTCAAGAAAGTTTTCTCCAACGAACAAGCGTATTCTTGGTTTTCATCACTATTCAATGCATTCAACTATCTCCACAATCGCCTTATCACATTCATCGACATAGCCTATATCTTCGCACAAATCCCACAGGTATATCTTTTCCATTTCATCTACATCTGAATACACAAAAGAATCTAACTCCGCTTTTTCTCCAACAAATACCGCTTGATACTTTGTTGTTTCATGAGAATCGGTAACTTTAAACAACCCTCTAAATTCCAATTCGACACCGCTTTGATGTGTTTCTTCAAACAACTCCCTTATCGCTGCTTGACGAGCTGATTCTCCTTCTTCAATTCCTCCCGCAGGGAATTCCCATTGCCCTCTCCATCGGTTATAACCAATCAAATATTTATCATGTATTTTTACAATAGCGTATGCTCCTGTGACGTTAGGATACTCACTTATCTCATTTTCAGTGATTTTTATATGTTCATGAAGCACCCACCCACTTTTATTTTTTGTTATCATCTTACACCTCATCTTTCGAATTTCGTTGTCAATTCAAAAATCCCACCATCAAATACAATGTCGTTTCCCTCAGAATCTTTATAAAACGATACTTTTTCCGTCCCCACTTGTTTGAAACCTAATGCTTTCAACAATGATACTGACGGTTTATTGTTTATTGCTGTACCTGCAGTAAAGCTCGTTATTCCAAGTCCGCGCAAATAATCAAAAAGTGCCAAATGACTTTCTTTGGCATACCCTTTGCCGTGAAAATCAGAATGAAAACAATATCCTATTTCATATTCATTTTCTCTCATGTTTAAAGCAATATATCCGATTACCGTACCATTAAGACAAATGGCAAAAAACATATGCTCTTTCCCGTTATTAGCCTTTGCCCATTTGGATATTCTTGTGCGAACATCTTCATCATCAATATTATGAGGGATATCATATTGAGAAAATTCAGAAGCATTAAAATTCCCCCAAATTTCTTTGATACTTTTCCAATCGTTCTCTGTTATATGTCTAATAATCAATCTTTCTGTTTCCAGTAACATGGCTATTTTACTCCTATCGATTCTTGAACTTGAATATAAAGATAATAAATATATCTAGACAAGTTTTATTCTTATACCGACAACACCATATTCCTTCTGCTTTTCTTTCGAGTAATACTGAGCCATATCATCTGGTGATGCAGTACAAACATTATCCTCTGTATAACCACATTCCAGCAACGGTAAGTTTTTGTACAATTCTTCGAATGATTTAAATACAAACAAATCCTCTACCATTACATGTAAAGAATCATTTTTATTCTCTGTATTTATAAATGTAATCCGATCTCCAACTGCAATACACTTTCTCTTTTCATCATACAAACGGAGTTCTATTGTTTTTTTACCTTTTCTAATCATTTCCAATGGAGAAGGTTTTAAATTCATAATATGTTCTTTCATTATTTCACCTATTTTCAAATTTCCATTTTTTCTTCATCAAGGACTAGCTAAATCTTTGCATACCATATTTGAATTCTTCCAATCCTTTTAATCTTTTTAATCTGTGAAGTTTAGTACCACACACATTACATATCTGCTCAAGTCCGGCTTCCACAATTACATTAGACACCCTTATTTCCTTCGGTGCCCCAAATTGAAAAATGAAATCAATCAGAATTTCCACCAGCATTACAAGCGCATCTTCCTCTGGTTCCAACATTTCAAACTTAATGATAGCCCCCGTATTTGCATCTCCTAATAACGACAATGCCGAATTTGCAGGTCGTTCATACTTTTTATCCGTAACAGGTACTCCTAACACAGATACATCAGCCTCTAAAACAGCATTACATTTCGAGGCTTTTGCCAATTCTGAGAGCAATTCTTCATCTGTAATCAGTAATTTCCCAAATTGAAAAGCTGTAAAAGGAAGTGATTCCTCACCAAAATGCCATGTTTTCTTATCTTTCCCAGCTTTTCGGATGCCGTACTTCCAATTTCTCTTTCTTATCGTATTCAGTTGCCTCGCCAATTAACTTTTATTTCACAAACATTATTGTTTTATTCTGATTTCACATAAATTCCCATCATGCAACAAAACATTTATATTATCTGTCACACAGAACCACTCTCCGCTTTTTGGTTGATTTTCCATTAATATAACAATTATTTTCTTGGCTTTATCAAAAAAAACTTTTCCTTTATATCCAATATCGTACCCGACGCCTTTTTCCAAATGTTGATATCTTTTATAAATCAACCTTCCGCTTTTGGGTGTAATATTGGATACTTTTGTAGAAGAAATATTATTTAAATTTCCCAAAAATCCAGATATTCCAACAAATAAGCCCGTGTCAATATCTATATCTATAGTTAAATATGTATTTTCTATACATAAACCAGCTCCCGATTTTTCTCCATATGTCATCAGACTTTCTTCTTCAGTTTGATAGAGACTCCTTGTTATATTATTGTCTGTACCAATAATTTCAAATTCCATTAGACACTTTACTGCATTGCGATTCAACACACATTCATCATTTTCAACTTGTTCCATTACCTCACCTAAATCATATATTTCGTACGGCTATATTGCCAGTAACATCTGTACTTCAACAACTTCATTTGTGTCTTCATCTAGACAAGTAACTTCAACTCCTCTTTTCCTTTTGTTTTTTGTCTAATATTTACCAGACAACATAAACAATATCCTTGTGGCGTTTAAAATCTACTCCTTCTAATGCCAACACTGCTCACAAAGCATAGAAAGTGGTATAATAGGAGCGATTCACCGCATCCCGATAGCCTTGATTTTCAAAACATAACTCTGCCATATGATATGTGCTTTCTGCTATCTCCAATCAATACTTACTCAATTCAACTGCACACTCATCATATCTCATGCACAATCACCCCTTCCATCTTTACATTCCGATAAAAAGGCAATGCATCAGACCATTTCAGAAAATGTTCCTTGCCAACAGAAAACACCATCCGACAACACGAATGATTTTCCATGTCCTCGCTCTGCTAGATTGTTTTCAATCTGCACCATTGCTCTGCGGTTCTCCTGTCCTTTTACTCTTCCTACCAGTAGCACACTTCGCGCCACAGCAAAAAAGTCAATGGACCCCATCCCACGATAAGCAACTTTTCCACCGGAGTTCTTATTCATGTGTCCAATGAGTACAATAGCACATCCGGTTCGTTCTGCAACTTGCCCAAGATGTTTTGTCATGTCTCTTGCTTCATTTGCCCGGTTCATATCCATCTTGCTTCCAAGATAGGCCTGTATTGGGTCAAGAATCAAAAGTTTAGTATTCTTCTCCACAATGGCCTTTTCAATACGTTCATCCAACATACTTAATGAGGCATCCGTTTCATCGATAACAAATATGTTTCTGCAGGCTTCATATCCTTATCCAATCCCTTTCCTTTCGAGAGTGCTGCAGCAATGTTCAATACAAGCGTTGTTTTCCCATCTCCCGGGTCTCCTTGGATGATAGTAAGTTTTCCATAAGGAATAAAAGGATACCATAGCCATGAAATCTCCTTGGATTCCACCTCTGACATCTCGTAAGATGAGAATGAATGTAGAATTAGATTTGTTTGAACACAAGGATTATCCTATTCTTCATGAACTTATTACAAAATTCTTTGTTTTGGATGACGAAGGGCGAAGACAAGTTATTGATTCAGAGAATGTAATTGCGATGAGACATACAGATGAGACAAGGAAAAATCAACTTGCAGAAACTAATAAAACAAATTCAAAAATCAGAAAATGAAATTGTTTCCGGAAAATCAATTTTTTACTCTTCATCTAATCAATAAAAAGGCTCAATAGAAAGCATTGCAATACTCTCTATTGAACCTTTTTACTAAAAGCTCAAATCTAGTTTAGTGCACGCACCGCCCTAGTAAAAATCTCATACGATTTTTGTTCTGTGCATAGAATTATAACAATTCATAAAACAAATGTCAACACTTATTTCAAAAAATTAGTATGTCTTGGATTATGATTCTGTTTATCTATATATTCAATTATATGACATACAAATTTATGTGCCGATGTAAGATACGGATTTTTTTCGAAAAAATGTATATTTTTTCGAACTCTGCCTTTTTCATCGCAAAATTCTTGTCGGATTTTATGCATCTTTATGTTTCTTGCCTCTTTTGTGGCAGATACTTTCGTGATATCATTATACACAAATAATAACGTCACAAAGTCGTGAATTGCTGGATTTTTCATCTTTGCATCTCTATCCTCTATTTCTCTTAATTCCGGAATCTTTCCCATAATATTAGCTAATTGCTTGGTTTTACGAAATTGTTTTTCACTATTAGGCTTTCGTATAGTACTCAAAATACAACTATTGTGTGCAGCCGCATTTCTAATAAACTTAATAGATTTTAAGTATGGCGTATAATTGAATGATTTATACGTCTGATAATAAAGTTCATATAATTCTATAAAATTGCCAAAGGACATCAATTCGACAACATTCCATAACGCTAATTTATCCGGTTCCTTATTTTCATCAAGATGTTTTTCTGCCAAGTCGGAACAAAACGAGTATTTATTGGCTTTTCTACGGATATCATCCTTTGCATTTGGATGATATCGCAAAAAAATCTTTGTTATATTATACCCATCTTCTTGCGAATTATTACATAAATCTTTCATCAAACGCACCTTTAGATAATGTTCGACATCAAGTGACATCTCTAATATGATTTTCCGGATGTACATGTCCAATTTCGACAATTCAATTAAATACGCAAAATCCAAATTAAAATATTGATTCGTTTGTGGATTAATATTATAATTCCGAGCATATGATTTTAATTTGAAATAGTAATTGTTATAATTCAAAAATCTTTTTGCTTCCTGTTCTGTACATAATTCAAACTTAACTCCTTTTTTCTTCATGTCAAGTATTTGCTCATCTACAGTCAATTTAATCTTTTCGGTATCACTTCCCATATTGTTTCACACCTTCTATTCGTTTGTTTTCTAATATCTTGTCACTTGGCAAAATTATATCATAATGAAAATAGTTCGACAAGAATCTTTTGTCAAGCGCCGGCTAATTCCAATTAACTTGTTCAATGTAGACTTTTTCCATTGTTGAAAGTTTGAAAATTGTTACCAAAATGTTGCCAGTGTAGTGTTTTCACTGGCTTTTTTATTGCGAAAAGTCATTAAATATTCGATAAGCACAACAAAGCCCGAAAGCAAGTAAACTTGCTCCGGGCTTTTTATGCACTCTCATAATTAAGTGATGTCAAGCATCTTGCCTTCGGCAATCTGCACACGCTATCGCGTGCTATAGAAATAAAAAGTTGCCCAATTATGAGCAAGCTCACAATGGGCAACTTTATTATTTCTGCATCACTTAATTAGAACGTGATTACTCGATGATAGTAGCAACACGACCTGATCCTACGGTTCTACCACCTTCACGTTTTCCGTGATTTTAAACTGTACTGTTTTTAGTTGTTTTTGGTTCCTTCATTTGTTGATTTTTTCAATATTTTATTGTTTTTATGATTTTTTTCAAATAAATGTTGCCAAAATGTTGCCATTCACTATAAAGACTTAATCTTTATTTTCTTACTTAAACCACTCTTTCGTAACATCTTGGTATATTGCTTTTTCTTGGTTTTTGGTACCTTAATTACAGCTTTGCGTGATAATCCTCCAAAGGAATTTTTTTCAATCTTTTTTAGTTTTTTTGTGTGGATTTCTATGATACGAAGTTTTTTTACTTCATATCCATTTCCTAATCCTTTATTCCCATGACTACCATTTTTTATCACCTGAACTTTTGACGGAAGCATAATTTTCTTTAAACTAGTCCCTATAAATGCTGACATTGTTACCGTCCTAACATTTTTAGGAAGCTTAATTTTCTTAATTTGAGGACAATAAGAAAATGCATATTCAGAGATAACTTCTGTATTTTTAGACATATTTATTTTACTAAGCAGCTTACATTCACTAAGAATTCCTTTTGTTACTTTTTTTGTATTCTTAGAAAAAGAAAAAGTTTTAATCTTGTTACAACCGCAAAATGCATATTCTCCTATTGTTTTCAGTTTACT
>JALENH010000023.1 GCA_022767895.1 Eubacterium sp. | reverse complement strand
AGAGGAATGCATCCAGAAGAGGACGCTTCGATATGATAAGACAGGGGACAATCACTATGATACCATATCTGCCTTTATAAAAAGTATGCGCGGATCAGATCCGGATGCTGCCATATATTATCTGGCCCGGATGCTCTATGCCGGGGAGGACATTACATTCATTGCCAGGCGGATTATGATTTGTGCGGCAGAAGACGTGTCCAATGCGGACCCGCAGGCACTTGTGGTGGCTACAGCAGCAGCTCAGGCGGTGGAGCGTCTTGGCATGCCGGAGGCGAGGATTGTTCTGGCTCAGGCAGCTTCCTATGTGGCATGTGCTCCTAAGAGTAATTCAGCCATTAGGGCCATCGACAGTGCCACAGAATATGTCCGAAGCCATCCCAATTACCGGATTCCGGCACACCTGATGGACGCCCATTATAAAGGGGCGGCGAAATTGGGGCATGGTATTGGGTATCAATATGCACATGATTACGAGAACCATTATGTGAAACAGAGATATTTGCCGGAAGAGGCAGAAAAGGAACGTTTCTACCGATTAACGGATAATGGTTATGAGGCTGTAATAAAAGAATATTTTCGCAAAATTGGTGCAGATAAAGATGAATAAGGGAGGTTTCAAATGGAAGAAAAGAAAAAAGAAGAAAAGCAGTTCCAGAGTTCGTATACGAAAGGACAGAGAATTGTTGCCATGATTGGTGTAATCTTTTTGCTGGCTCTGTATGTGGTGACATTGATATCCGCATTGACGACTTCGCCGGCGACACCGGAGCTTTTCAAAATGTGCATTGGTTCATCCATTCTTCTGCCTATTATGTTTTGGCTGTATATACGATTTGCCAAGTTGTTTATAGACAGAGACCGCAAAAAAAATGGGCTACATTAGTAGCCCACTTTTTTTCCTTTCTTTGTCATATATCCACTGATTCTCTTTGCCTTATAGTCCTTCTTCTTACGGGAATCCGGCACGCCCGGATCAGTCGGGTCGTAGTTAATTCCTCCTTTAACCTTAATGGTCTTTGCTTTTCCAAGAGGTCCCGGCTTCTTCGCATTACCCTTTACGATTTTTACTTTGTTTCCGGTGGATGTGTAATCGTATATCCACTTAGCATCGGCCACTGCCATGCGGATACATCCGGCAGATGCCGGCGTTCCCAACAGATTATAGCGTGCAGCCGGAAGTGCATAGTGTGACTGGGAACCAACAGCAATCGAGTGGAAGTATACATTTCCAACAATGTGCGTTGTCCATCTTGCGTAGAGAATCCGATTATTTGGCTCGTACATTGGTTTCAAACTATATTTTACGGACTGTCCGTTGGTACAGACGGAATAGGTACCAATCGGGGTATAATAGGAATTTTGGTTCAGGCCACCGGCACCTGCCACTGTGGAAGTGTCACTTCCGACGCATACGGTACAGGTTTTTACCGGGATATCGTACTTGTTCGTTTCCTCATTATACATGTATATTGTTACTACACAGGCGGCACGATTAATTTCAATGTAAAATTTGTTCGTATTTGTGGCGCTGCTCTTTTTTAATTTGAGAATATCCGTAAGATCCTGCTGTTTTACGTTGTTAATATAATAGAATTTGTATTTCTTTCCATTATATTTCTCATAATACCAGCCGTTTTTCCCTAAATCGGATTTCTTCAGATTAAAGTTCTCCTTGTCTAACAGAAGCTTGCTTCCCCAAGCCGTCGTTCCATAGGCTTTTACCTGAAAACTTCCCTTGGATTCATTTTTTACAGATACGGAGTAGCTCTTCTTGCTGGAAGACGCTTTGGCATTATACGTACCAATTTTTTTCTTTTTGCCGGCTTTAATCTGGTAAATCCTGAATTGGATTTTTTTGATGTTGCCCGGAATATAAGCACCGGTTATTTTGTAGGTACAGGCTGCATTTTTCTTCTTGGTGACAGTCACTGTCCCCTTTTTCAAACGCTGGTCCGCCTGCGTCTCATTCGTAAGTGTGCATGTTTTATTATTTTTGTCGACTATGACTGCCTTGATTTTATACAAATCAAGATTGTATTTCAATGTTTTCATGGAAACAGCCTTATAATAGTAGGTGCCGGCCGTATCCTTTTTCTGTCCGGTAAGGGTGGCAACCTGTTTGCCGGAACTGTTGAAAACCTGGAAGGTAACGCTGCTGATTCCAAAGGTGTTGGACAATCCCTTCAGATAAATTCCAAAAGACTTTTTCTTTTCCAAAGAAGCTGTTTTCTTTGTGGTAAAAGAAGTACAGGTTGGTAAAACGTTATATTGGGTGGAAGCCAGTGTATAACTGCCAGTCCATTTGCTGTTAGTGACAACCGCCTTGGCACCCCATGTTCCGTAGTAATTACCGGCCTTTGAAACATCAATTGCCCAGCTTTGTGTACCTTTTAGGGCTGCAGCGTTGCCGACGGTGGTTGCAGTGGATTCAGCCCGGTTCTTGTTCCAAACCTGAATAGCAACCTGATTTCCCTCGCCGGGAACAAGAACGCCGCCGGTAGTTTCTTTGGATGTAAGTGCAGCTGTGCGGCTGGCAGAGCCGTTGCCTCCTGTTACACTCAGAGCTGCTTTGGTTGTATGTATGGATAAATCAGCAGTGCCGGCAGTAAGCTTAGTCTCGCCGATTGCAATGGTGACAGTATAATTGGCAAAGACGTATTTTACATCTTCTAAAGAAAAGGTACCGGTATAGATGCCTTCCTTGCAATTGGTCTCGTCAAGTGTGACGGATTTTTCCCAGGCACTCTTTTTGGTAGTTGTGTTGACTGCCTGTATGTCCAGTTTGCTGTCCACGGTCAGATCCAAGCCCTTTACCGTATAGGTAACAACACCGCTTGTACGGTTCGTGGAAAGAGATGCACTTTGTGTCGTGGCGGCTTCGGTGCGGACGGTCATAGTGGACAAAGTCAGCATCAGAGCCGTAAATACAAAGGCGAAAAAGCTTCCTACGTGAATTCGTTTCATATGAATGCCTCCATTCTAATGTTTTTCGATTTGACAAATCGACAGAGAAAATTACTGCCAGATGGTGTCAAGTCCTTACATAATCGCATATTTTCATGCGGTTGTCAAGGATTCAGGGCATATTATAGAGGGAAAGTATGTCACTTATATGGAAGAGAACTTGACAAATGTGTACTTGTATATTAATATACATCCATAGGCTTTGAAGGGAAGAAGTACGGACAGGAAAGAGCCAACAGAGAGTGGCCGGTCGGTGAGAGGCGCTGGAGATCACTTGTTCAGAATACATCCTGGAGCTTCGACATTGAATCTTTTGTAGGTGTCGACGGAGGCGGGGCGACCCGGCACACGTTATCGTGCAGGAGTATCCATGCAATATTGTATGTGTACTTACAGAGGTAGCCGGTGTGAACCGGTTATGAATAAAGGTGGTAACACGGGATTTTTAGATCTCTCGTCCTTTGCATAAGGGTGAGAGTTTTTTTTATGAAAAAGGAGTGTAAGCGCTCCGGAATGGAGGAAGAAAATGAAAGTGTATGAAGAACTGGTTGCCCGCGGGCTCATTGCCCAGGTGACCAACGAGGAAGAAATCCGCGATATGGTAAACAATGGAAAAGCAACCTTTTATATCGGTTTTGATCCGACTGCGGATAGTCTTCATGTAGGCCATTTTATGGCACTATGTCTGATGAAACGATTGCAGATGGCAGGCAATAAGCCAATTGCACTGGTGGGGGGCGGAACGGCCATGATCGGTGACCCTTCCGGTCGTACGGATCTGCGTCAGATGATGACGCCGGAAACCATCCAGCACAATGTAGACTGTTTCAAAAAGCAGATGAGCCGGTTTATTGATTTCTCAGATGGGAAAGCAATTCTTGTTAACAATGCGGACTGGCTGATGGACCTGAATTATATTGAGGTCCTGCGGGATGTGGGAGCACATTTCAGCGTGAATCGTATGTTGTCAGCAGAATGCTACAAACAGCGTATGGAAAAGGGACTCAGTTTCCTGGAATTCAACTACATGATTATGCAGAGTTATGATTTTTACAAACTGTTTCAGGATTATGGCTGCAACATGCAGTTTGGCGGTGACGACCAGTGGAGTAATATGCTGGGCGGAACGGAGCTGATTCGTAGAAAATTAGGTAAAGATGCCCATGCCATGACCATTACCCTGCTTCTGAATTCCGAGGGCAAAAAAATGGGTAAGACGGCGAAAGGGGCAGTATGGCTGGATCCGGAGAAAACATCGCCTTTCGAATTTTACCAGTACTGGCGCAATGTGGATGACAGCGATGTGCTTAAATGCATCCGCATGCTTACTTTCCTTCCGCTGGAAGAAATCGACAAAATGGAAAGCTGGGAAGGAGCACAGCTCAATGAAGCCAAGGAAATTCTTGCTTTTGAACTGACGAAACTGGTTCATGGTGAAGAAGAGGCCGCCAAAGCAAAGGAAAGTGCCAGAGCCTTGTTCAGTAGCGGAAATGCGGCAGAGATGCCTACCGTAGAACTTTCAGCAGAGGATTTGGAAGACGGCTCCATCGGTATTCTGAATATGTTGACTAAATCCGGTATGGTACCATCTAATTCAGAAGCGCGCCGTGCCGTACAACAGGGCGGTGTTGCCGTGGATGGAGAAAAAATTACAGACATTCACGCAACTGTGACGGAAGCTCAGTTATCTGGGGATGGACTGGTCCTGAAAAAGGGAAAGAAAAATTTTAGGCGCATGATTTTAAAATAATGCTTGCATAAATGAGCCATTCGTTGTAGAATAGATTTTGTTCTTCGGCGTGTGGCTCAGTTTGGTAGAGCGCTTCGTTCGGGACGAAGAGGCCGTGGGTTCGAATCCCGTCACGCCGATGCGAAGACAGACCATAGAGATATGGTCTGTTTTTTGAATATTCTGCTTATTTGACTTTTACTATGCACACCCCTATAATAAAAATATCAAAATTTTGAGGAGGTATTAGAAATGAGGAAAAGTAAAAAGATTCTGGCGTGTATTCTTGCGTTTGCCCTTACGATTGCGATGACCGGCATGGGGACAGCAGAGGCAGCGAAGAAGAAACCCAAACTGAGCAAAACAAAGGTAACATTGTATGTGGGGAAGACGGCTACGTTGAAAGTGAAGAATACGAAGAAAAAGGTAAAATGGTCCTCTTCCAAAAAGTCGGTTGCAACTGTTTCCCAAAAGGGAAAAATCAAAGCAAAGAAAAAAGGAAAAGCAACCATCACGGCAAAGGTAGCAGGGAAAAAATTGAAATGTAAATTGACCGTGAAGGAAAAGATTGTTTATCAGGCACAGACAGTTGAAAACTTCGAGAGCTATGAAGTGGGAACAGACTGGGGTAATTACACACTGGGAGAGGGACTTACCAGTGGAGGAAACGAACCGGCACACTATCTGGCCAGCGGTGAAACCATGAAAGTTGTGAAAGATCCGGAAAATGCGAACAATAAAGTTCTTCAGGTGATTCCGAAGTTCTATAGTTTTTGTCCGGTCTTTACCGTTGATTTGGCTAAGCTGACCGGAAATACTGCGAAGAAACTAGGAGATTACAAGGGAATTCGCGTAAAGGTCCGCGTCGTCAGTGATGCCAGCCGCCATGTGGGAATCGGAATCAATTCCTTCTTTGGAAAGGCGGGAACCATCAATAAAAAATATGCCTTTAATACCTACACGACACAGGAAAATGCGCTACCGGCGGAACGGGAATATTATAAATTCTATTATACCAATGGCATGGTGAAGCCGGCTACGGCAGAAGATGGCGATATGCCACAGGTGATAAATGGAAAGAGCCAGAAGGGGCACAAGTTCAAAGAGACAGATAAGAATGTGGGATTTGCTACTAAGACACTGCTGTTCAATGCAAAACTGACGACAGACCTCAGAAGCCAGACAACTTTTGATTTTGTGGTAGGTGGAAGCTACGGACCAGCCAACAAAGAATATCTTGCCTGGTATTTGGACGATGTGCAGTTGATTTATTAAGAAGATAAAAAAACACGGGGCCGTGCTTCGGTCCCGTGTTTTGTGTGTAGACATCTTTTATGCTTTTATGGCATCCGCCTTTTTCTGGAACTTTTCCTCATCAATGATAAAACGTTCGTGGCGTCCCTTGCCGATGATGGTACCCTGGGCGTCCTTTGCCACAACTTCAAATACCAGTCGTCTACCATCTATTTCCACCAGCTCACTCTCGCAGGAAACTTCCATGCCAAGAGGCGTTGGTGCGTCATGGGAAATCTCCAGCCGGATGCCCACCGTCCCCTGTCCTTCTTCCAAATAGGGGGTAACACTCTGCCATGCCGTTTGTTCCATCAGAGCAATCATAGCCGGTGTGGCGAAAACGTCCAGTGTACCGCTTCCCATTGTCCTGGCGGAATTTGAATTCTCTGCCAGAACCTTACTATTTCCTTTTATTCCCGTTGCTAACGTCATAATTTCCTCCAATCTGCAGTCCCCGGGATTGGTCAGTCGCCCTTCCGGGCTACCAGGTAACCACGCTTTGCCAATTCCTTTTCAATATCATTCAAAATCATTTCATTGTCTGCAGAAATCGTATGATAATGATAATCCGAAGTTACATTTTTTAACAGAGCGGATTTTCCGCTGTGAATGCCGTTCATAAATTCTTTCACATCCCGCCGGCAGCGGATATTCATATCTCCCTGAATGCGCCCGTAGATTTTGTGGTTGACAAAAACATCAATCACCGTGCCACCCTGATCGACAATACAGTTGAGTTCGTCCTCTGTCTGTTCATCGGTGTGGCGGCACTTGAAAACCCGGCTGGTATCGGCTGCTTGTGAAGGCGGAATCAGATAGCCGCGGTTGGTGGCAATGATTTCCGCATGACCGGAACGCAGAAGCGCAATATCCTGAACAATTACCTGGCGGCTTACACCAAATTTTTGGGCCAGCTCTGTTCCTGAGACCGGACGGTCGTTGTCGGACAGATAATGCAATAGTTTATTTCGTCGTTCTTCTCCAGACATGGGTACCTCCATTTATTCAACAGCATGCAGATTCTTGAGGGAAATATCAAGAATCGGTGCAGAATGGGTCAGGGCACCGCTCGATATATAGTCTACCCCAAGATCCGTTAATCTTGCAACATTTTCTCTTGTTACATTGCCGGAGCATTCGGTCTCGGCACGGCCGTCAATGATATGGATTGCCTCTTTCATATCGTCGGTGGACATATTGTCTAACATAATAATATCAGCACCGGCGTCCACGGCTTCTCGCACCATATCAAGATTTTCTACTTCAATTTCAATCTTGCGAACAAAAGGACAATATTCCTTGGCCATAGTGATGGCCTTCGTCACACTGCCGGCAGCACCGATGTGATTGTCTTTCAGAAGAACACCATCCGAGAGATTGTAGCGGTGATTGTATCCGCCGCCAACCTTAACGGCATATTTTTCAAAAATACGGTTGTTCGGTGTGGTTTTTCTTGTGTCCAAAAGTTTTGTCCGGGTCCCTTCAAGCAGGGAAGCAATACTTTTTGTGTAAGTGGCAATGCCGCTCATTCGCTGGAGATAATTCAGGGCGGTACGTTCTCCCGACAGAAGAACCCGGATGTCACCATGAACGACGGCCATCTTCTGGCCACTTTTCACCGCATCTCCGTCCTGACAGAAGAAATCAATACGGGTTTCCGCATCCAGCAGTTCAAATACACGCTGGAAAATGGGAAGCCCGGCAATGATTCCGTCCTCCTTACAGATTAATTCCACTTCCCCCTGTTTTGCCTCCCTCATAACGGCATTGGTGGAAATATCTTCGCTGGTGATGTCCTCGGCAAGTGCCTGATGAATGAGAGAATCGGCATTCATCTGCATGGTAATTTTATTCATGATTGTTTCGCTTCCTTTCCTGTTCAATTGCTTGTAATAAAGTATTTTTATAAGTTTCGGAAAGCTCTGTCAGATTGTTGCCCGTTGTCGCCTGAAAGGTCTGTAGTGGCAGAGCTTTATATTGACTGATTGCGTGAACCGCTGCCCGATGGGCGAAGACCAGACTTTCCAACAGGGAATTGCTAGCCAGGCGATTCTTTCCGTGTACGCCGTTGCAGCTTGTCTCACCGATGGCATACAAATGCTCCATGGAGGTGTGGCTGTTACTGTCCACCCAGATACCACCCATAAAATAGTGCTGGGCGGGAACCACCGGAATCGGCTCTTTCGTACAGTCGTAGCCCTCTTCCAGACATCGCTTGTAAATATTAGGGAAATGACTGATGATGGTATCTTTTGGAATCGGTGCCATGGAAAGGTGCACATAGGGCATATCATCGATTTCCATCTGTCGGTGGACCTCTTTGGTGAGCAAATCTCTCGGTAGCAGTTCGTTGACAAAACGGTCTCCATTTTTATTAAGAAGGACAGCCCCTTCGCCCCGAACGGATTCGGAAATGAGAAAGCGTCGTCCCGGTTTTTCCGAATACAAAGTCGTGGGATGAATCTGGATGTAATCAATATGCTCCAATTTTATGTCATGTTTCATGGCGATGGCAAGAGCATCGCCGGTAATGTGGCGGTAGTTGGTGGAATGTTTATAAATGCCACCCAGTCCGCCACAGGCCAGAATTGTATAATCTGCAGTAATGGGATGATTTTCACCATTTTCTGTCTGTGCCATAACACCAAAGCAGGTGTTGTCCCGGACGAGAAGGTCGTACATCGTAGTTTGTTCCAGTATGGTAATGTTTTTTCTTTCGCGGGCACGGTCCAACAGTGTGCTTGTGATTTCCTGACCGGTAATATCTTTGTGGAAGAGAATGCGGGAATCGGAATGACCGCCCTCTCTGGTATAGCAGAATTTACCATTTTCCTTTTCAAAATCCACTCCATAACGTACCAGCTCATCAATGACAGCCTGGGAAGAACGGAGCATAATATCCACGGATTCTTTCCGGTTCTCATAATGACCGGCCCGCATGGTGTCTTCAAAATAGCTGTCGTAATCTTCTTCGGATTTCAACACACAGATGCCACCCTGGGCCAGAAAGGAGTCGCTGTCAGTGGACTCTTTTTTGGTAATGATAAGTATTTTTTTGTCTGAAGGAAGTTGCAGGGAACAGAAGAGACCTGCAGCGCCGCTTCCTACAATCAAAATGTCGGTATGCATTGTCATAACAATCTCCATTCTCTGTTCATCTACTGAGCCAGTTCCAGCATCCGTTCCAAGGGGCGGTTCGCCTGTGAACGGAGCTCGTCAGTGACATGCATTTCGTGATCACCTGTTTCCAGCACATGAATGATTTTCTCAAGAGAAATCTTTTTCATATTTGGACAGCACTGGGCGGAACCCGCAGAATAAAATGATTTATCCGGATTCTGTTTTTTCAGTTCATAGAGAACACCAAGCTCCGTGCCAATGATAAATTCTTTTGACTCGTCCGAGGAAGCATAATCAATGATTTCCGATGTACTTCCGATGAAATCAGCCAGTGCAAGAACATCCGGACGGCATTCCGGATGAACGAGAAAAGGGGCAGCAGGGTGTGCTTTCTTTGCTGCCATTACCTGCTCTGACTGGATGGCGGCATGGACATGGCAGAAGCCGTCATTGAAAATGAAATGCTTGTCCGGCACCTGTTCGGCTACAAAGCGCCCTAGGTTTTCATCGGGAATAAAGAAAATATGTTGGTTGGGAAGTGCTTTCACGATTCGTACTGCGTTGGAAGAAGTGACGCAGACGTCAGCGTGGCACTTCAGGGCTGCCGTGGAATTGATATAGCATACTACGGCCAAATCCGGATATTCTTTCCGGAGTGCATCAATGCGCTCTGTATCAGCCATATGCGCCATGGGGCAGTCCGCTGTTTCGTCCGGCATCAGTACGGTCTTTTCCGGGTTGAGAATTTTGGCACTCTCGCCCATGAAGGAGACGCCGCAGAAAACGATGATATCGGCATCTGTTTTTGTGGCAACCTTACTCAAATAATAGGAATCACCAATATAATCAGCAACCTCCTGAACTTCATCGTGTACATAATAATGAGCCAGAATAACAGCATTCTTCTCCTGTTTCAGTTGCTTAATACGGTTTTGTAAATCAGACATAGATATGTAATCCTTTCTGTATATTGTGTCCTATCATAACACAAAACTTTACAGCTGACAAGACAGAAGAAACAAAAAGTGCAAAGGGAAAGAGCGGCTGGTAATCCAGCCGCCCTTTTGAAAGAGGAGTTTTATGAAAAAATATCAAAAATGTGAAATTGGCATTTGTTAATAAGTTGTTTCTTTGTTTCAACTTATGGCTTAAGTATAAAAGGCAATTGTGACGAAAACGTGTTCAAATTTCATATAATTTGTGAACAGTTTGTGAA
>JALENH010000022.1 GCA_022767895.1 Eubacterium sp. | reverse complement strand
CGGATTATTATGCGAATTTCTGTATATAATAGAATGGTGAATAGAATGGAGGACATTGGCTTTATGGGGAAATTTGTCATTAGCTGTTGTTCCACAGCCGATTTGAGCGAGGAACATTTCAAGGAGAGAAATATTTCCTATATTTGTTTTCATTTTGAATTGGACGGGAAAGAATATCCGGACGATTTGGGGAAGTCCATTCCTTTTGATACGTTTTATCAGGCAATGCAGGATGGAGCAGAGACGAAAACATCTCAGATTAATGCGGACGAATTTGAACAGTATTTTGAGCCATTTTTGCAGGAAGGGTATGACATACTGCATGTAACGCTGTCCTCGGGGATTACCGGGGTTTTCAATTCTGCGAATCTGGCACGGGATCTTTTGGCGGAGCGATATCCGGATCGGAAAATTTTCATTGTGGATTCCCTGGGGGCATCTTCGGGGTATGGGTTGCTTATGGACCGGCTGGCTGATTTGCGGGATGAGGGAAAGACCATCGACGAGGTTTATGAATGGGCACTTGCTCACCGTCTGAACTTGCATCACTGGTTTTTTTCTACGGATTTGACTTTCTATATCAAAGGCGGGCGGATTTCGAAGACGGCCGGATTCGTAGGAGGAATGCTAAATATTTGTCCGTTGTTGAATATGGATTCACAGGGGCGTCTGATTCCCCGGTACAAAATCCGGACAAAAAAGAAGGTAATCCGCGCCATTGTGGATAAGATGGAAGAATGTGCGCAAGATGGTACGGGATATTCCGGGAAATGCTACATGTCCCATTCCGCCTGTTATGAGGATGCCAGGGCGGTGGCAGATCTGGTGGAAGAGCGCTTTCCGAATCTGGATGGGAAAGTGGAGATCAATGATATTGGAACGACCATTGGCAGTCACACGGGTCCCGGGACTGTTGCCCTGTTCTTCTGGGGTGAGGAGCGGGGAGAATAAATGATTTGGTCACTCGGTAAAAGATAGGGGAGCCGCACAAAGGAAAAGTGTGACTCCCCTTTAAATATTGGGCGTTTTCTCCCCCTTCAGCAATGGAATGATTCATTCATTTTCATCACCACCGATTCCATGAAGCAGATAGAGGACAGGATATTTCTTTTCAGTTGTATACCCTGCAGGTCTAATTGGCGTACTGTGTATTTGTGGTAGCAGGTGCCGGTGAATGATTGGTAATTGTGCTCTTTTTCTTCTCTCCCATTATGTAATCTCCCGTATTTCCATTTGGAACCCGGACGATGATATGGTTTGCTTCCAGTACGGCGATGATACCCATTCTCCCATAGGGGAATTCTTCGGAGGAGCTTTCCGGAATGATTACCGTTCCGCCTTCTTTCAGGTGCTTTAGTAAGGCGGAAACAGCGGAAAGCTTTTCCTCAACATTGCAGGCTATGCCGTTTAGCCACAGGAAAATGCGGTCGTAGTCGTTGGTAATTTGGAACACGGTATCCATTGTCACCGCGTTTTCCAGGCCGGTGCTGTCGGCACAAAAGATAAGTGTTTCGTCCGTATTTGAAATGCCATGGAAGCTTTTTTCCATTTTCTCTTTATTAAATGGTTTCTCAACCGGTTCTGTATTATTGAACATCATATCCGGCATCTGCATTTCAAGATTGTGCAAAATCCGGTAATCCCATTCCAGTACGCGGCTGTCTTCGTGGCACATATAAATCATGGCGCAGGCTGTCTCCAAATCCACCGTGCGGACCAGCTTGTTCATTGGCAGGACAGAGTGCAAATCGGAGGTTACTACACTATCCAGATTGCGAAGAATACTTAATAACGGAATGTTGTCAAAATCCGTGTCCTTTCCCATAATCATGACCTTAATCATGGCTTCCGTAAGAGGCTGATAAGGGAGCTGCATCTGCTGCTTAAACAGGTCGGCATCCAGATAGGCATCCAGTACGCGGTCTGTAATATGATGTCCGAGATATTGCTCCATGTAGCTTTTGGAAAGTCCGGCACCCATGGGCCTGGCACCTGCCTCAATCAGAACCGGGCCATTGGCGGTCAGCATATATTCTCCGTGGGTCGGTCCGTATGTAATGTCCAAAGCGTCAACCACTTTCAGTGCATACAGGCACAACTCGTATTCGCGGGCGTTCGGGTGGGTCACAAGACGAGCATAATTGTAGGCATTGCCATCCCGGCCGTTTCCAACGGGAATTTTGTCATAACGCCAGATGTCGGAGATATAATGTTCCCCGTCACGGCTGATGGTATTTACGATGTATTCCGTGCCCACCAGAAGTTCTTGGAGGAGAAGGGAATCCGATTCATTGCCAAACATATCCTCGCCGGATAGACCCATTTTCACGATATCCAGAATTTCCTCCCGGCCATGACAGAGATGCACACCCACTGAACCGGCACCATTTTTCGGTTTTACCACGGCATTTTCAAGTTGTTCCTCCCGGAGAAAAGCTTCTGCCTCTTCCACCGATGTGATGAGCTTTCCGCGGATGTGGGGAAGGTTACGCTCCCTGAGTCGTTCCTGCATCCGGTCCTTATCACGGTGCAGGACAGAACTTTCCGGGGGATTTCCGGGAAGACCGAGATCGCTCGCTATTTTATCACCAAGTTCTGCCCCGAGCTCACTGCCGATGACAACACAGACCATCGGATATCTCCGGATTTTCGCTAGAAGCGCCGGATAATCTCCGGTATCCGTCAGATATATTGTCTCTTTGGGAAAATGTGCTGCTGCTTCTGCTCTTATTTTTTCGTAAATCTCCGTATTATCGCCGGTTCCCTCCAGTTTCGGGAAAATGACAACAGGCTGGAATCCCCGGTTTGCCGCATCAAACACGTAATTTTCGCCGGTGGATATTGGTTCCAGAATTAGAATACAATCTCGCATAAAACGTCCCCTCCTTTTCAGGGCTAAGTAGCCATGAGCAAAACTCTGCACATTCAGTATTTATGCAGGTTTGCGAGGCATGGCAACCTCTTTTATCACTCCAAATCTATAGTAACAGTCAGCTCCAAATGGTATAATTAAACTATCAACATCAATTCACCAGAAAGGAGCTGATTGTTATCTATCGTCAAGAAATTTTTAAAGACATTCGTCTTTTTACTTCACAACCAGTTGCAAAGTTTTATGATTCTCTTTTTCTGAATCTTGATTTATCCTTTGTTCCTGAATTCCCTAAAACCGGAAGGAAAGGTTTTTCAAATCACGCTATGATCTGTGCCTTTATTGTCATGAAATGTGAAGGCTTTTCCATGATTACCGACCTTGTTGATTATCTGAATAACAACCTTCTGATTGCCCATTATTGTGGTTTTGACATATCCATTCCCCTTCCTTCTTATTGGACTTTCGACCGTTTCCTTAAAAACTTTGATAACGGAGTACTTTCTGACATCATGAGATCACAGGTACAGTTTCTTGCCAAAAAAGGTATTGTGGATACTTCTTTTATAGGGCTGGATTCCACTCCCATTGCCGCAAACACTTCACAGAATAATCCGAAATCCTTTTTGTCAAACAAATTTAAACCTAATCATCAACCAAAAGCAGATAACGACTGTAAACTTGGTGTGCATACTGCGTCCAATCAAACCAACGAGAAAAAGTTCGAATTCTACTGGGGCTACAAAAACCATGTCCTTGTAGACTGTATTTCTGGTCTGCCTGTTTACGAAATGACTACAACAGCCAATGTTTCGGATTCTGTTGTTGCACTGGATATCCTTTCTGATACCCATTCGTTTCTTCCAATAACAGAATGTACTTTCCTCGCTGACAAAGGGTATGATGTTAAAAATATCTACAATCAGGTAAAGGAACTCTATGAGGGCGAATGTATCATTCCTCTAAACAAACGTAATACCAAAAACCCAAAACTTCTTCCGCAGGGAAATCCTGTCTGCGAAGCAGGCCTTGCCATGTGGAAGGATGGCAAATTTTCCGATAATGGCCGTACACGCCAGAAATTCTGTTGCCCCCTAAAATCATCCAAAGATGCGGACTGCCCATGCCATCATAAAAATTTTTATAATGGCAAAAAGCACCGTGGCTGCACCAAATACATTACCATTCCTGAGGATTTAAGGCTTGCCGTCGACAGAGACAGTAAGTACTTCAAGAGTAATTACTCTCTTCGTACGGAATGCGAACGTTACAATTCACGTTTTAAAAACACAGGGCAGGAACGGATGTGGGTAAGAAATAAAGCATCTGTTACAAACTTAAATACACTTGCCCATATCAGTTTACTGGCAGTAGCTGTTGCCGCAATCACTACCAACACCGGAAAATCCTATCGTAAACTAAAGTCTTCCAAACGGATTGCCTGATTCTTAATAACCGCATAACGCCTGTTCAGCGTAGGCATTGGACTTACGTTAGCTTTGCTATGCCATAAAAAGCATCTTCTAACAAAGAGAAGCAGCCAACTGCCAAATCCTATTTTTAAATCAATGCGTTTTGCTCATCTCTCGGGCTAAGCCAAAAGTTGACTGTCAATATAATTTCAGATATAATTATGAAAACAACAAATTAGGGGCGATATCGTTGGAAATATATAATATTATAGCAGAACTATGTTCGGAAATCATCCATTTTTGTGAGGAAGATTTTTTCATCCGGTTCAGTTGTGTCTGTACCGATGAAAAAAACAGAATTGATGGAATTATTAAGGAAAAGATACCGGGCTTGTTTGAAAAAGACCATCAGGTACATATTTTGACGGAAGCGGATTTGACAGATGAGTTTTATGAAACATTAATGGACTTCATTAAAACATTGGCAGAGGAGCAGGATTATTTTGCCACCGTACGGCTCATACAGATTCTGGACAAGGCGGTACAGGACCTTCTGCGTGAGATGGTGAAAAGCTTTCAGGATGAAGAGTATTCCCTTGTGATGAACAACAACAGAGAGCAGACCGGTGTGGGGCTGTTGCCGCGCTGTGGCTGTGACTGGGAGCGGAAGGGAAGACTGGCCCACCACTACAACCGTCTGGACAACTTTTTGTTTAATCTCTTGCTCATGGAAAATTCAATTCTCGGGGAGCTGATTGACAAGCATATTTTTCTCAAGGATCATTTTTTTGAGCGCTATGATGAGACAAAGAAACTGCGAATTGCCGCTACGGCATTGAAAAACAGTAAGGACTTTTCCATTGCCAATATCAATCATGAAGGCGTCAATTATTTTCAAATTCTATATGATGAAGAAAAGGAACTTGTGGACAATGAGTTAGTCTGGCAGAAAATATGTGACGCCGCCGATGAGCAGGCAGACATTGTAGTGTTCCCGGAAATGCTTGGGAACCGTCGGATGGAGAGCTTTGTGAGCGGTCGGTTAGAGGAATTGCCGGAGGCGGAGAGAGAGAAGATGCCTTCTTTGATTGTCCTACCCTCCTACTGGTATAAAGGAAAAAATACGGCCAGCGTTCTGGACAAATACGGCAATGTGCTGTGTCGGCAGAACAAACAGAATCCGTTCCGGTTTGAATACGATGGCGTGGGTTGTCTGGAAGGAATCTACACCAGCTTCATGGTAAATATTTTTCACTACGAGGGAATCGGAAGATTTGCCATTCTCATATGCAAAGATTTCCTGACGACAAAATATTTGGAGCAGCTGATGCGGTGCTTTAAGCTGACACTGATTCTGGTGCCATCTTTTTCCACAGGCTCCTATGATTTTGTCCAGTCGTTTGATTTATGTGCCCACGACGACTGCAATGTGGTGTGGATTAATACCTGCGCCGCCATGGAAAAGGGCAAGGAATCGAATTTTGAATATGTGGGCTATGTCAGGAAACGGATTGCCAGGTCGGATGATGAGTCCCAGAAGTTATGTCACATGAAGAGCTGCGAGGGACTCCGGAATGGTACGTGCCGGAGAGATTGTTTGTACATAGAAGATATTTGTGCCGTGTAGGAAAGGAGAAGTATGTATCGGGGGTAAAGGTGACATATGGCATCAGAACGAAGTAAAGAAGTGTACCGGGCGTTGGTGGAAAAGGGATTTCCCGATGGCCTATGTAAAGAAATTGCTTACAAATACATGAATACGGATTATACCGCCACGAGGATGCTGGGGTATCTGTACCGAATGACAGATCCCAGCGAGGAAATGGTTGTGGATGAGATGCTGGCAATTCTGGATGACCGCGACCGATTT
>JALENH010000021.1 GCA_022767895.1 Eubacterium sp. | reverse complement strand
AACCTTGCTTTTGAGCGAATTTATTCCATTTTTTACTTCTTTTATTATTACCTCCTTGCCATTTCTTTTTAGAAACCAAATAACAATTATGTCCAGAAACCGAATATAGTTTTGTTCTATATGATTTTTTATGTCCACTCGAATCCCACGCATTCACCCCATCATTCTCACAATAAGTATACAAATGCAGACTCTCCGGCTCATCACTTTCCCCAGTATACGTATCCCTCGTCAAAAACCTCCCCACTGTCGGCTGATAATACCTTGCCCGAAGATAAATCTCCTCCGTCTCCTTATCATAGTACTCCCCGCAATAGCGGAATGGATTATCATCCTTACTGTCCGGATTCACTTCATTGCCAAAAGAATCATACTCATAGGTTTTTATAACTTTGCCACTTTCATCCGTCAGCTGCACCACATTTCCGTGTGGGTCTGTCACATAATATTGCTTCTTTGTATTCTCTCCCTTATCAGCATACACAAGGTCATTCCCACGAACATATCTCTTCTGAACTTTACCGCTCTCGGATAGTTCCATCACTAACTGATCCCCGTCCCAGACAAAGACTGTCTTTTCCCCGTTTACGATCTTGCTCGTCCGAAGTCCTTCGGCATCGTAAGAAAACTGACCTTATAGTTCTCTGTCAGCGTCTGTGTCAACTGATTCAAAGCATTATAGTGATTCACGACGTTCTCATTCAGGCGGTTATCCCCCAGCGTCACGTCGATATCCACATAAGTGCTGTCCTTTTTATCGCTTGGTATCTCATAGCGGTTGACTGTGGCAAGCTGGTTTCCGTTCTTGTCATTTTTGTAGATGACAACGGAATCTTCCTCTGTATCGGTATTCAAGGTATCGGTGCGGAGCAGTTCATCGTTTTTGTTATAACTGTTTTTTGCTTTCCCATGCCATCTTCCATTATTATTACCCTCGGTTATATCCTCTTATTATAAAGGGTTTCTCTTCCATTGTACGAAATCAAGCCAATATCCTTTTTAAAAGCATAAGAATAGATTTCTCTAATAGGACTTCTGATTATTGGTTTCTAATTTGACAAATCAATGCCAACCTGAGAATATTTTCAAATAACCGCTATAGTTTTTAGTTATTCAAATCAATTAATAAAACATTTTCACACCTCTCTTCATCAATTTCAATAGATAAGTTCAATTTATTGTTATTAATAACTAACCCTTTTATATAATAATCTTCTCGTATTATCTTGCACTTTCGAACAGTTTGGTCTATTTCTTTTTGATGAACTCTTATATATGTCTTGATTGTATTATTTTCATACTGAATTTGTTTAATATCACCATTCTCAGATAGATAAAAAGCAATATCTTGATAAATACATAAATATTCCAAAGGAACCTCTCCAACAAATAGCATTTTTTCCGTCCCTAATGGATGCAAAAAAACACCTTTTTCCCCATAAGACAAAAAAACGCTTCTCCCCATAATATACTCTGTGGAATCCTTGCATAGCAATTCACAATTAGCCTGAATATTTTTTTCATATATAATTTTTGAATTACTTTTTAGATCAAACTCTTTAAATTTGTGTATTCTAGAAACATAGCACAAATAATTATCATATACAAAAAACTGATCATAAAAAATTCCATTTTTTTCCGTAACAATATGTGATATATTATTATCCTCAATAGACACAGTATATATATCTACTCCCATATCATATTTGTTATTAGGAATTGAAAAGTATATATATTTCTCATCAACAAAACAAATTCTATGATTTTTTTTCATTTCTATTTGTTTAATAAATTGTCCACTTATCAAATATTGTTGTACTCCAATTTCATTATCTAAAAATATATACTTTGAGTTTTTAAAAGGGGAATTTACTAACTTACTATCTATTCCGTATTGCTCTTTCTTAAAAGGTACAGCACTTTCTTCTATAGTTGTTTTATCCTCTGCACCACACCCTACAAACAATATTGTTATTAATATAATTAATACATATGCCTTTTTCATTTATTCCTCCCATAATTATTTTTATATCTACCACATGAAGCTCATATTTTAGGAGATTTCCAGAAGTAATCCTTCTAAACTAGCAGTTTTCCGTATTTTATCACTTCTTTATTTAGGTTGGACTTCTTCAAATATAACATTGCCTTATACTATAATTATTGTAATAATTTTTTCCCTGTTTTCTTTAATGAATCCTCCACATATTTCCCATTTTCCCTGATTTGCCCGAGTAACATTTGCTGTGTCCCAACATACGCTCCTTCGACTCTCTTTAATCTGTAATGCGTCTTATTATTTTTCCTTGGTGTAACAATAATATACCTAAAACGATTTTTCATATTTTTATCCTCACCAGTCACTAATTTACCTTTATTTTTACCCTTTTTTACATAGTAATCTTTTATTCCTAAATTAATGCAAACGCGTGGCGAAGCCTCCCCAATCTTATTATCCGTTTGAACATCTCCCACAACAGCATAGCATTTTGACTTAGTCTTTTTATCATATACAATACAAAAACTACCAACCCCAGACTTTGCTTTACTTACATGTTTTTGTTGAATTACTATGTACGGAACGGAACTTGCACTAAGATATGAATTTGGATCATTATTTATCCCCAATGCGGTATCACTTCTTCTATCTGGATCATAATATTTAAAATTTGTTTGTTTCATCCCTTTTTTAGTTAATGAAACATTATCTGAACCATCTGTATCAACATCCATATTAGCCTCAAAATACTCTATTAATACTTTTTTTCCTGATTTTCCTGTTAATGAATAAGCATTATGCCCATCTACCGAATATATTTTCTTCTTTTTATATTTATGTCCACTCGAATCCCAAGCATTTACCCCATCATATCCGCAATACGCATACAAATGCAGGCTCAGCAGATCATCCTCCTCCCCTGTATAAGTATCCCTCGTCAAAAATCTACCCTCTGCTGGCTGATAATATCTCGCCCGCAGATAGATTTCTTCCGTCTCCTTATCGAAATACTCCCCACAGTAACGGAACGGGTTATCATCTTTCTTGTCCGGATTCACTTCATTTCCAAACGAATCATACTCATAATTCTTGATGACTGCTCCATTCTCGTCCGTGAGCTGCACCACATTTCCATGCGGATCGGTCACATAGTACTGTTTTTCTGTATTCTCTCCTTCATCCGCATACACAAGATCATTTCCGCGGATATACCTCTTCTGAACCTTTCCACTCTCAGAAAGCTCCATCACCAACTGATCCCCGTCCCAGACAAAGACCGTCTTCTCCCCGTTCACCGCCTTGCTCGTGCGAAGTCCTTCGGCATCATAAGTAAAGCTGACCTTATAATTCTTTGTCAGCGTCTGTGTCAGCTGATTCAGCGCATTGTAATGATTCACCACGTTTTCATTTAAGCGGTTATCACCCAAAGTCACGTCGATATCCACATAAGTGCTGTCCTTTTTATCACTTGGTATCTCATAGCGGTTGACTGTGGCAAGCTGGTTTCCGTTCTTATCATTTTTGTAGATGACAATGGAATCTTCCTCTGTATCGGTATTCAAGGTATCGGTGCGGAGCAGTTCATCGTTTTTGTTATATCTGTAGGCAGTTACCTTATTTCCAACCGTCATTTCCTTTCGGTTGTTGTTACTGTCGTAGGTGTAGGAAATGTCCTCACTGCCTGTTTTGGTTTCTTTCTTAATACGTCCTAACAGATCATAGGTATAGGTTGCAGTCTTTTGGGACTTCTTACCATCTTTGTCAACCGTATCAAAAGTTTCTTTGGACTTCTGCCCATTGGCAAGATATTCCGAGGTATACTTGGATATTACCCCGGCACTATCCGTCTGGTTCTTTAAGGATGTCAGATGGTCCTGGTAATCATAAGCATATGTTGTGGTTAGATGATTTCCTACCACAGTCCGTTTAGACAGGTTACCGTCCGTATCATAATCATAGCCTACCACTTGGCTCCCTTTTTCATCGGTGACAGAAGTCAGTTTCGACTCCCCGTCATAGGTATACTGCAGGGAAAGTTTGGTGTCATCTCCCACTTTGACCGAAAAGGCAGACTTATTCCCGGCACTATCGTAGGTGTAGTTTTTGACAACATCCCGATTCTTGGTCAGCTTGGTTGTCTCTTTTGTCATCTGTCCCGATACATCATCATAGGTAAAAGTGGTATTATCCTGCGTTGCTACATCCCCATAGGCATTATAGGTATAGGTATGTACCGTCTCTTTTCCTGTTTTCTTTTCTTTTGCCACCATCTCCGTCAGACGGTTCTGGTAATCATAGGTGCTTTTCTGTGTGTTTCCGTTCTTGTCTACCGTCTTCGTGCGGTTACTGTTGACATCATAGGTATAGGTCTCTGTCCTGCCCTCTGGATCGGTATAGGAGATTAACTGGTTTTTCCCATCATATTCGTACTTGGTTTCCCGGATGTCATCGGATTTCTTCTTGCCACTGATGGTAATACCATAAGTTTTCCCTGCATAGGAGAAGGTATCTGCGTCAGTATCGTTATCTGTCTTAGTAACATCGCTGTCAGATTTTTCTGCTGTTTCTTCCGCACCCGCAGCTTCGGTTTCCGACACGGTAATCGTCAGCGGACTGGTCATTCCGGTAAACTGGCGCACTTTGTTTCCCTGCACGTCATAGACATACTGGACATACTGTGCTGAAGAACCGTCAGGTTCTTTATCTCCATCCAGGCAACTCTTGACCATCACAAGGTTTCCCTGTTTATCATAAGTATACTCGGTTTTGGCTGTCCTGTCACTATCCATCTGTTCTTCCTGTTCTGTCACATTTCCCGCATTGTCATACTTAGTTGTGGTGGTCTGGTAACTGGTACTGCCATCCTTTTTCTCCTGTGGGATTTCAGACTGAATCATCCGTCCGAGAATGTCATAAGTGTACGCTGTAGCCACATCCTCTTTTGTCCCTCTTGGAGTGTATTCTTTGGTTACCTGTCCCTGCTCATCATAGTCGGTCTTGACGGTCTGGGACTGCCAGTCAGACTCGCCCTCTTTCCGGCTCTTTGTCTCAGTCTGGCTCACGTTGCCGTTCTCATCATAGGTGGAAAGCGTCTGGGTTTCATAGGCGGGAAGCCACTTTCCATCCTGATAGTTCTTTGTGACGGTATCCTCTTTCGTGGTTCTGCCAAAGTCGTCCGTTTCATAAGTCGTAGTGGATTCGGACCTGTTCTTCCCCCGGATGGTGGTGGTTTTCTGCGACAGGGTATTCCCCTCTGCATCCGTCACGGTTTCTGTAATCGTCTCACTTAATACGGCATCGTTGAACTGGTCATAATAGTTATCCGCATCTGCTTCCGGCTGATACTTCGCTGGATTTAACATTTTACTGTAGCTGGTAGAAATCGTCTGTGCGTCGTCGTCTTCTCCGGTTACTTCCGTCTCGCTTTTACTGAAACTCCAGGAGGTACAGTGGGCAGCGTCCAGTTCCCCATTGCTAAACTCGGCTGTTCCAATCTCATTGCCCAGGTCATCATAGAAATACTTCGTGCCGTTCAGGATGTCCTTTCCTTTTCCGGTCATGTAGAAGTTAGCGACCGTTTCTCCATTTTCATTGATGATGAATTTCTTCTCATCCGGTGTAAAAGAATACGTCTTTTCCTCGATCAGACGGGCTGTTTCTTCTTTTTCCACGTCTCCGGCATCCTCGTCTTCCTCGCTGTCATCCGAGTTACTGCTATCATCTTCCTCATCCCCATAGTCATAGGTACTCTCCGTCCAGGTGCCTGCCGCTTCATCCTTGCTGATAATCGTATTGCCAAAGGCATCCTGGATGTCGATAGATACACGCCCATAGTTGTCCACCGTCATGGTTTTTAATCCATCTGTGGAAACATATTCCTTATCTTTGGATTCATACTCCGTTCCCACGGCGTTGATGGTTTCGGTTTCCTCTCCTGTCTCCGGATC
>JALENH010000013.1 GCA_022767895.1 Eubacterium sp. | reverse complement strand
CAAATCCAACCTTTATAGAGTCCGTTTTGGACTAATTCTTCTCCCTGTCCATCCCATCATATCTGCCCATACAAGCAATCTCTCTCTTTCTTCCCGTTCTGCCTCATTATCCAGATTAGTTTCATTTATTATTTGTAACATGTCACAAAACCCACCGATTCCACCGACATCATCAACAAGCTCTATCCCATCCTTATCAATACAAATAGGTCGATGTTTACCAGTAATCTCTTCCAAATTGTCCGAGAATACATCTGGAGTTTCTCCATTCATATCCTTCCAGACACCCTCTTCATTCTGCTTATAGGTATTCTCGCAGCTAATCAGCACTTCCCATCCATCACCATAATCATAACTGTAAATTAGCTGTTCAGTAATCGGTAATACAGGAATATTATGTGCCTCTAAAAATTCTCGTTCCTGTTTTTCGCTTCTGAATCGCTTCTTTTGATATTCTTCTATGGCATCTTTTACATTAATCTTTGACAATTTTGAATCCAAATATTTCTTTATTCTTGCAAAATTCACTTTACTCTTGGTCTTGACACAAAGGATTTCTGCCAGAGTTAATCTTTCAACCAATTCATGACACATCATATCTGTAAATGAGTGTATTACCTGCTCTACTGTCGCATCCTTAAGCTTTACCGTATATTCCGGTTGATTTTTTGCTCCGAAATCAAATTCGCGAACGGTAATATCCTCCCACCTTGCAAACATATGTTGAACTTCCCTCTGATTAATTAGATAGTGTTCACCATAGCCTTTATATTTATAGGGTCCTGTATATTTTTTTCTCATCCAGGATTTGATACTTTCTCCTTCTCTATAATCATCATCCCAATAAATGTCTCCATAATTCTCTGTCGGAAATCTAAAATATACACCAGCCAATTGGGACCATGTGCTAAACTTATTTTTTGTCAATTGATGAAAAACATCCTCCGGCAAACTAAAGTTATGTAGATGCCCATTCTGCCACCCAAACATTCTAAGAATTGCATAATTTAATGCATGTAGGGTGATATCTGCCGGAACAAGGATATCTCTTGATATGGCTTTTTTCATGGACCCATATTTCTTTAATATCCGAAGTCTTTCCTCACTAACATACTTCATATTCAGTTCCAAATGCAGTCTCAATACATCCGGTCTGTCAGCTTTGCTACGTCTGAATTCGATAATCTTATTATCTGCCATCCTTTTTGCCATTCCTTCCTTTGCCCCCCTCTTTACCACCTGCATGGATGCAGCGTTTTTCATTCTGTCATCACACCCCGAATCTTGCCCAACAATCCCCTATCCGCCGGGAGCCAGTCCACATCTCCCAGGGTCTCACGCGTCAGCCATTTTGCATTTTGGTGCTCCTTCAGCACTAGGTCTCCGGCAACGACTTTGCAAACAAAACAATCCATAGACAAATGAAAATCGGGATAATCGTATTCCACCGTGTCCAGCAGTTCGCCCACCTCAATCTCCGTATCCAGTTCTTCTTCTATCTCACGAATCAGTGCCGCCTGCGGTGTTTCACCCGCTTCGATTTTTCCACCGGGGAACTCCCAGCCGCCCTTAAACTCGCCGTAACCTCTCTGGGTAGCGAACACCTTTCCGTCATGAATTATAATCGCTGCCACAACACGTATTGTTTTCATCCTGATCTCCTTCCAACCTTCTATCCATTTACAATGTACTCATAAATATCATCCCTCACCGGGGTATCCAGCAGCCACTCAATCTCCACCGCGGTTTTGTCCGTATTGGCCATGACAAATTCCTCGGCTCTGCCAGTGGCTTTCATCCGCCCCAGATAGTAAAATTCTTTGGAAATTTTATCGTCCTTGTTTTTCCGTACAAACAAATCCACCTTGATTCCCCTCTCCTCTGCCAGCAAAAAGTTCTGAACATCTTCAGACTCCAGCGTCCTACTCTGCTTTGAAATGGCAATGAGCTTCGTCGGACTCACAAAATGATCCTCATATTTGATGGTGTCCTGAATATTTTCACTTTTATCATAATTGATAAAAACAGGGAACGTTTTCGTCTTCTTGTCATACTTATAGCCACCGATATTCAACGGAACCTCATTGTTTTCCCAATTCAAAAGGCGGCACACATCCTCATAGGTGTATTTCTTATACAATACAAAATTGGAATCCTTGTAGGCACCCCGGTAATTCGCTTCATAACGGGAAATGCCAAATTCCAGAAGTTCCTTAAAAATGCTGTAAAACTCCGGATTATGGCACATTTTTTCAAACCCTTCCGAAATCCGGTAGTCACCAGCCTGCTCGTCCTTTTCCATAAAAACACAATCCGCATAGGTTTTCTTGCCGGCTCCAGATGGGAACTCGTTTGTCAGCACATTTACCACATTTTTCTTTGTATTCTCTTCCATGTCAATTTGATAAGAATCCGCCAGTTCTTTCCCCAGAAAAGCCATCAAATGATCCCGATATTGCAGCATGCGATACAGCAAAATCAATTCGTGAATCCGTTTTCCACTGGCCAGTTTCTTCGAAACAAACTCAATTACTTTTTCCTCTTTCTCAGACAACCGAACCGTGTACTCTTTCTCATATTTCACCAGAAATTTGTAATAGGAGCCCAGGCTCGGATTATCAAAAACCCGCAGGACATCCATTTCTCCATATTTGTCAAAATCCTGCAGGGCCGGAATCCGTCCTAACTTATTTTTCAGGTTCCTGTAGTTTTCCTTAATCAGCCTAATGTCACTAAAGTTCGCCGAATCAATCGAGGAAAATATATGCTTTTTGGAAATTTCGTCAAAATGTATCGTGGAAGAACCGGGGATAATCCTCTCACCCTCCAACACATAACGGCGAATATTGTCTTTGTTATAACTTCGGTCCCCGGAAAGGGCAATGGGAATCATGAAGTTATTTTTGTAGTTGCCGATAAAATCCAGAATCACAACATATTCCTTATCATCCGTTTTGCGAAGTCCCCGCCCCAGCTGTTGCACAAATACAATGGGAGATTCCGTCGGCCGCAACATCACAACCTGATTGATTTCCGGGATATCCACGCCCTCATTGAAAATGTCTACGGTAAAAATGTAATCCAGATGCTCGCCCTTCTCCGAAACCAGCCGCTCGATGGCTGCCTCCCGCTTGTCCTGGCTGTCATCTCCCGTCAGTGCCATCGTGTGGTACCCACGCTCATTAAATTTCTCACTAAATTTCTCCGCTTCTTTCTTGGAGCTGCAGAAAACCAATCC
>JALENH010000194.1 GCA_022767895.1 Eubacterium sp. | reverse complement strand
AAAATCTCCCTTTTTCACAAAAATACACCCCTGAATTTTGTCTATTACTACCAATTGATTTCTTCCTGCTCCAGTGATACAATGGGTCTCACCTCGAGGAAAACATAGCACGACGGTGCAGAGGAGGCTGACAAGAGGTGGGTCAGAAAGACAGATCAGAGAAATATCTGGAGAATTACAATGATGTCTTTGCGGATCTTTTCAATGTACTTCTGTTCAAAAAGAAGTGGATTCGTGAAGAGAAACTCCGGTCACTGGATACAGAGAGCCTATACAAAGCGGCGGATGGCTCTCTGGGATTGCAGCGGCGGGACATTCTGAAGGAATACGGCAGTGGTCGGTTTCTGGTGGCATCCCTGGGAATCGAGAACCAGTCCACCATCGACTCGGACATGCCGGTTCGCGTGATGGGGTATGATTACGCCGCCTACCGGGACCAGATTAACAAGTCAAAGAAGCGGGTTCCGGTGATTACTATCATTCTAAATTTCAGCAGGACAGAGTGGAAGACACCATTGTCGCTCAAAGACATGTTCCACTTATCAGAGGATTTGGATCCTTTCGTACAGGACTATAAAATTCATGTATTCAATATTGCATTTCTGCCGAAAGAGGTTCGCAACCAGTTCACAAGTGATTTCAAGATTGTAGCAGACTATTTTGCAGAGAGAGATAACCCGGACTATCAGCCGGATACACAGGCGATAAAACATGTGGAAGGTGTATTGGAAATGTTTCGGGTCTTTACAGATGACATGAGATATGATATGATTAAATCAGATGTGATAGAAAAAAGAAGAAAAGGAGGGAAAGTGACGATGTGTACATTCGTAGACCGTATGGTGAATTTGGGCATTGAGCAGGGCGAAAAGCGTGGCATGGTCCAAGGCACAGTTCGTGGCAAAATGGAATTTTTCGTTTACCTGATAGCTCAAAAGTGGAACAAAAATCAGGGTGTGCCGGAAATTGCAGAAGCATTGGAAGAAGAGGAAACAAAAGTAGAACAGATTGTTGAACTGTTGGGGGAATACGGCAGTGATAATACGGACGAAGTTGTGACGAAAGCCTTGGATATTATGAGTTGGAGAAGTGCAGGAGCGAATGAACAAGAGGGAAGTGGGAAATAAAAAGGAAGAGCTGGCAGCTCTATATCTCACAAAATGTGGGTATGAAATTCTTGATCGCAATTATTGGTGCCGTTTTGGTGAGCTGGATATTGTAGCGAGGGACAGGAAATATTTGTGTTTCGTTGAAGTAAAATACCGTTCAAACAGCCGTTATGGTGCTCCTGATGGATTGATTTCCGATAAGAAAAAAATGAAAATCTGCATGACAAGTCAATTTTACATGAAAGAGAAAAAATTTTCTGCTGATACTCCGGTTCGATATGATGTCGTTTTACTCATTGGTAAGAAAATCCAATTAATTCAAAATGCATTTTACTATGTTTAAGTATTGTGTACTTGCTTTTTACTGTCAAAAGCAATATAATAAAATAGATTGACAGGAAATGGAGGAAAAGAATGGGTAAACCGATACTGGCCATAGTAGGACGGCCGAATGTGGGGAAATCAACATTGTTTAATACTTTGGCGGGTGAGAAGATTTCCATTGTGGAAGATCATCCCGGTGTCACCAGAGACCGTATTTATGCAGATGTTACGTGGCTCAACCATTCCTTTTCCATGATTGATACCGGTGGTATTGAGATGGATACGAAGGATAAGATGTTGAAACACATGCGAGAACAGGCAGATATTGCCATAGAGACGGCAGATGTTATTTTGTTCCTGGTGGATGTAAAGCAGGGGCTTGTGGATGCTGATTTCAAAGTAGCAGATATGTTGCGTCGTTCCGGTAAGCCGGTGGTTTTGGTGGTCAATAAAGTAGATAATTTTGAGAAATATATGCCGGATGTCTATGAATTTTACAATTTGGGAATTGGTGATCCTCATCCGGTATCAGCAGCCTCGAAGCTTGGAATCGGTGATATGCTGGATGCTGTTTTGGAGCAGATTGACATGGAAAAACTGGAGGAAGAAGAGGATGAGCGTCCGAAGGTTGCCATTGTAGGTAAGCCGAATGCCGGTAAATCTTCACTGATTAACAATCTGTTAGGAGAAAACCGAGTAATTGTATCAGATGTGGCAGGCACAACGCGGGATGCCATTGACACGGAGATTTCTTATAAAGATACGGAGTATGTATTTATTGATACGGCAGGACTTCGTCGAAAAAGTAAAATCAAAGAGAATATAGAGCGGTACAGTATTATTCGTACGGTGGCTGCCATTGAGCGGTCAGATGTGGTGATTCTCATGATTGATGCGGTTGAAGGAGTCACGGAACAGGATGCCAAAATTGCAGGGATTGCCCACGACAGAGGACGTGGCTTGATTATAGCAGTGAATAAATGGGATGCTGTTGAAAAGGATAATTCTACCGTAAAAGAGTACACGAAGAAAATTCGAGATGTTTTATCTTTTGTGCCATACGCAGAAATTATTTTTATTTCCGCTTTGACAGGACAGCGGACAAAGAAAATTTTTGATTTGCTTGAGACTGTAATTCAAAATCATGCCATGCGGATTCAGACGGGTGTCCTGAATGAGATTCTTATGGAGGCAGTTGCCTTGCAGCAACCGCCATCAGATAAAGGGAAACGGCTGAAACTGTTTTATATGACTCAGGTGAGTACAAAACCGCCAACTTTTGTGCTGTTTGTCAATAAGAAAGAATTAATGCATTTTTCATATCAAAGATATATTGAAAACCGGATTCGAGATACATTTGGTTTTGCCGGAACACCAATTCGGATTTTTATTAGGGAACGAAAGGAAAAGGAGTAGTTTATGATGACAGAAATTGTATATGCAGTTATATTTCTCCTGGTAGGTTATGGTTTTGGCAGTTTTTCTACCGGTTATGTTGTGGGAAAAATGAGCGGTCATAATATTCAGACTGAAGGAAGTGGAAATATTGGAACCACCAACGCTCTTCGGACGATGGGAGCCAAGGGTGGAGCATTAACCTTTGCAGGAGATCTTTTGAAAGCTTTTATACCGACCCTTTTGGTCCGTTTTGTATTCTGTCCGAATATGGGATATGGCCCGGAGATGACCTATCTGATGACCATGGTAATCGGACTTGGTGTAGTGATTGGACACAATTTTCCATTTTATCTGCATTTTAAGGGTGGGAAGGGAATAGCTGTATCCGCTGCGGTTATTGTGGCTTCATCTTCCAATTCCACGACAGGATGGATTATGATTGGAATCGGTCTGGCACTTTTTATTATCGTAGTTGCCATTACAAGATACGTGTCCTTGGGATCTTTGATTGTAGTTTGGTATTTCCCTGTCTATGTGATCCTTCAGTACCGCGGTATCGGTAATCCGATGTTCGCTGGATTGCTGGCACTTGCACTTATATTTACGTTACTTGCTTATGTGAAGCATGCCGGGAATATTAAGCGGCTGTTAAATCACACAGAGCGAAAATTGGGAGAGAAAAAGGAAAAGGAGAACGAGTAGATGAAACATGTAAGTTTTTTAGGAGCCGGAAGCTGGGGAACTGCCCTTGCCATTTTATGTGCGAATAATGGACATCAGGTGACGTTATGGTCGAAGATTAAGGAAGAGACAGATATGCTGAAAGAGCACAGGGAACATTTGGACCGTTTGCCAGGTGCGAAGTTGCCTGACAGTATTGTGATTGAAGAAGATTTGGAAAAGGCGTGTACCGGACAGGATATTATTGTCTGCTCGGTAGCATCTCCCTTTGTGCGTTCTACGGCACAGATGGCAAAGCCTTTCATTAAAGATAAGCAGATTATTGTGAATGTGGGAAAAGGAATTGAAGACGACACCCTGATGACGCTCTGTGAGATTTTAGAGGATGAACTTCCTATGGCGGATGTGGCGGTGTTGTCCGGTCCAAGTCATGCAGA
>JALENH010000271.1 GCA_022767895.1 Eubacterium sp. | reverse complement strand
AGGTTAATCAACGCCGTACTGATTCCGTTCACCAACATAGGTCCTCGCGAAATCAGAACCTTCTTTCTATCATTTTTCATATCAATTATACGGACATCTTCCGTCTTGCCATCAAAAATAGCACTCACAATTTTGGAAGAAATATTGCCGATATCATAATTACAGCACCAGTTCCGTACCTTGTCATAGCGCTCTTTATTTTCCTCAAATACGGTGTCAATCCCGTTAATCCAGTTGCCCAACTCGTCCACACTGTCTGTATATGGTCCCGGAAGTTCGTCCACACCAAAATACAAACCGCGCTTTTGGGAATACTCCTTCAAATCCGTGATGTAGAATAACACCGGTCTTCCTGTGGCAAGATAGTCAAAATAAATACTGGAAAAATCACTAATCAGAATGTCTGTAATCCCCAAAATCACATTGGCATCCATTGTCGCCGGTACAACATAGGAAATGTCATCCAGTTCCTCTTTAATCTTGCTATATACAACCTGATGCACCTTGACCAGAATCTGATAGGTGTCCGTATCTATCATGCTTTCCAAGGTTTCCTTCAGCTGTATGTAGGGTTCAACACTGCAATTCGGATTGTCATAATTTTTCCCTCTCCATGTCGGAGCATACAAAATAATCTTCTTGTTTGGATCTACCGATACCCCCTGCTTTTGCAGCTCAGCATAAATCTGCTCTTTGGGAGTATTGACAAGAGTATCCAGGCGTGGATATCCTTCTTCAATAATTTGGACCTTAGCGGTCCCATCCTTCATAAACCCTCTCTTGTAAATGTCCGTCAAAAACGGATTTGCTGAAATCAAATAGTCAGCATGAAAACAGTTCCGAGCCATATTAGATGCCCGCAAAGCCCCCTCCGGCACATCATAGCCAAGACTTTTTAGCGGAATACCATGCCAGGTATTGATATAAACCTGTCCCGGCTTTTTTACAAAATAATCTGCAAAGGTTGAATTGTTAATGAGATATCCGGCACTTGCCAAATATTTTAAATATTTTTTTGAGCCATACTCCACAAAAGAAACATTGGTGTGTTTGTATTTAGAAATCAAATCCTGATGATTGCTCATACTATCCAGGACCCACACATGATGATATTTTTTATATTTCGGGTTCTTAATCAGTTCCTGAAACAATGCATAGGGACCACAAAGCATACCTCGTCCGTAGAACGCCTCATATAAAATTACATGTTTCTTTACGGATTTGTGTTTGTAATACCTTGCGTAACGAACAATTCTCCGCTCATACGGAGAATAGAAGAAATTTTTTATTGGATCTAATAATATAGACAAACCTAAATCAATCTTTTTCCCTAAAACCTCAGAATTCATGTGACTGCTTCCTTTCATAAATATCCTCTTTCCTTTTAGCACAGTAAAATACTACTATACATCATAGTAAAAGTCAAGGTTTCCGCCCGTTCCGAAGTCCTCTGACACCGTGCTTTTAATAGAAAAGTGAGAGGATTTCCGGGCCTCTCATGAGTTCTGATTTATGGAAAGGGAACGGACTAAAAGGGTTGTTCTTTTCTGGGAACCGTAAAATATACCCTTGTTCTATCGGGGATTACGGTCTATATTCCTGAGTATGGGCATACGACACGTAATTGTTAACAGAATCTCTGGACGGTAACGGACCAAATAAGATATATCTGCAATTTGGGGGGTAAAGGTGTGTCGGAGGATTCCCTGTTTTACGGTTCAATTTGGCTTGTTGCGTTGTATAGACCGTTAGGCTTTGCTGAGACTGGGGGATTGTTACCGCCGAGATTTTTCATTTTCCTTGAATAGTCCGTAATTAATTAGACAGCGTGCTGATTTTACGGTTCTACGAGAAGAACGGTTACCTGCGCCCGTAAAATTGCATCGAGCGGATGAACGCAGAGACAGACTGCCTGAAAAAAAGCTTGAGTTTCCGCAAACTGTAAGTACAGGACATTGTGTATGAAAATACGGAAACTCAAGCTTTTTCAGTTTGTGTCAACTGTTCGTTGGCATTTTTTCAATTTCCCCTCAATCAAACAAGGAAATGCCATATCTGCATTTACGGAAAATTTTAAATCCGACGACCACCAAAAGCGATACCACCAGATACAGGCAGGACGCAACTCCGCAAAATCCACCAATGGCAATGACTAAGTATAAAA
>JALENH010000192.1 GCA_022767895.1 Eubacterium sp. | reverse complement strand
TTTTACATTGTTGTTCATTTTGGTAAATCCCCTTTCCTTCTTTCATGAATCATTTACATGACACTATTATTATTTTAGCCATATTTGATTTATATGTCAATCATTCATGGTTGGAAGTTTCGGCGCGCAATGATTACTAGTTAGTCGTTAAAATAATGCATATATACATCCTCGAGATTTTTCCCCTTAACACCCGAAACCAGATTCGCCGGTGTATCATCCACCACAAGCCTGCCCTGTTTGAGAATAAGAATTCGGTCTGCGATCGATTCCACATCACTTACAACATGTGTCGCCAGAAGAATGATTTTATTCTCCGACAACTTGTGAATATAATTTCTAAGATTCACTCGTTCTTTCGGATCAAGTCCCGCTGTTGGCTCATCAAGAATGAGAATCTTCGGATTTCCAAGGAGTGCCTGGGCGAGTAGGACCCGCTGCTTCATTCCACCTGAAAATCCACCTATCTTTTTATCCGCAACATGAGACAAATTGACGATTTCCAAAAGTTCCTGAATCTGCTTTTTGGCATCTTTTTTCTTCAGCCCTTTAAGCTCTGCCATATAACGCAAAAACATGCGTGGCGAAAAATTCTCATAGAAGCCCTGCTGCTGTGGCATATATCCGACTTTTTCACGATAGGAGGCACCCATTTTCAGGATTTCTTTTCCATCAAAGAGAATTTCTCCCGAATCGCGCTTTATGTTGTCGGTTATCAAATTCATAAGGGTACTTTTTCCTGCCCCGTTGGCGCCAAGCATCCCATATATTCCATCCTCGAAGAGGTAATGGAAATCATTAAGTGCCACCTTTGAGCCGTAGCTCTTTTTTAGTCCCTTTATCTCAAGCATAGCGATTCCTCCATATTCTGTAGGTTATTATTGTCGAACCAATAACTAAAGTTACTAAGACTGTTATAACTAAAACCGTTTTTACCATTTTCCCACTGCCCAAAATCATGTACTCGGACACACCGGACACGGCACCCAGTATAAGCAAAACAAACGAAATCATCTGTGCCTTTTCTGGCTTATTGAATAACACGGAAATAAGCAGTGTCAAGCAGGCAACCGCCAAAAACGCAAGCACTCGGAGGCCAATCCAGATCACCAGAAACTGTCTTATTGACATCTGGATTGGCATTTTTTCTAATAGCGCCAAATTCTGAACGGGGGCATCCAGTCCATCCAGTCTGTACCACCGCCGCACTTCATAGATTTCCGCACCAATTGATATGCCGGATACGAGAATGACTGACAGAATTGCACATCCATATTTTCTTGTAAAAATTTGCAATCGGCCTTTTGGAGTGCAGCGCAAAATATGGCATACACCGGACTGCCGTTCATAGGCAAACATACCGGATAGCATAAGCACCAAAGCCGCTATTGACAAAAAGCCATCAAGCATTCGCTTTGTAAAATTTCTCTTCCCAAGTAGCATATGGTAGCCATCTTCGTTCACCCACCATCCGGCAATTCCTCTTTTTTCAAGTTTTTTGACATACTTAAGTCTTTGATTCAGTTTTTCTATCATGTATTGCGTGGAGGCATAAGACTCGGCCACACTTTGTGCGTATTTCTTTTCCTCTTTTGTTTTCGCCTTTTCGATATTTTCATACGCAGCATTTAATTCCCTGACAATTTGATCATACGATTCCATATTTTTTTCATTCATTTCCGAGGTATTCTTCTGATAAAAATCATTCAAAAGCTCTTCTCCCGAGCCAAAAATCCAGTCATCGCTTGAAATTCCAGACATAATCAAATAGATAAAAATCATAAGAACAAAGAATCCTCTTCCCTGGAACAACATTTTGTAAAGTTCATAGAAAAAACCGTTGCAGACACTCAATATTCTTCTGCCCCTCACACTCACCGTTTCAGCAATTCTTTCCAGCCTGCCCGGGACATAAACCGGCTTTGTATGAGCGTTCACAGCGCAAAGGAAAGGTGCCAGAATAGCGGCAAGCACAAGAGATGACCACAGCACAAATTCTCTTTGATTCAACAAAAAGGAACCCAGAGAAAAATTGACATACTCTAAAACAATTTGCCGGGGATTCATAAAAAACCACAAATTGAAATACTTCAAAACACAGATTGGATTAAGCGGATTCAAATGGGACAGAACGATTTCTATCCCATACACAACAGCCAGTACAAGAATCCCCAGATTTTTATTATGAATCAACGATAAAATCCCCCAGATAACCAGTCCCGACACAAACATCGTAAGAGCAACTATGGCCCAGAAATACAAAACTGTCTGAAATACCGTAAACGGCATCGTGAAATTTTGTAAAACCGTCACAGACTGTGCTGTAGAAAACAGAATTTCCGAACCACCGAAATCAAAAAAGGATAAAACAAAGGTTTCAAAAAACAGCAACCCGGTAAAAACAACCGCCACTCCCAGCAGCAAAAGCAACCGCTTAACGGCAAGCTGCAATCGTCCCTTTTTGCAAGCATATGTCAACTGCCAAAGGCCCGCTTTTCTCTCATCAAAAAACAGCAGTACCGTAATCACAATTAATGCAAATGCAAAATAGTACAACTCATCATATCCGAAAAAAGCTCTTACCGCATAATCAGAAATATTCGTGTCTATTTTAACATCTTTTATTTTCAAAAAATCATCTCTGGTTCTAAAAATGTTCTTATTCACAAAGGAATCTGCATCCGCAAATATGCTGACACCTGATAATTCTTCTGCCTGCTTCGCTACACCGTTCGCTTTTTTGTAGAACTCTTTTTTACACTCCTTTTGTTCTTCTCTGCACTGACGAATACTTTCTTCTTTGGATTCCGGATTTGACATCTGAAAATACTGAAAGACAAACAGATTTGCCAGCAGCAAAACAAGAACGATACCTATGTATTTTTTACTAAACAATATTCTTTTAATTTCATTCATCGTTTGCCTCAATCCAGTTCTTCTAAGTTTAGTAACTCATCAATTGACAGGATGGAATATGAGAAGCTATCATCTTCGTTTCTTTTCTGCAAAAACAAATCGGTTGAATCCGACCATAGCAAGCGATAACCCTTCGGATTTTTTATCTCAGAAACCTGTTTACCATCATGACTAAACACCTTGATGGCTCTGTTTTCCTTTACAACCTCTTCATCACAGTCATTCCTGTAAATATATTTTTCATCATATCCTATTTCACTTGAAATCAGACACTTTGTGCTACTCAATCTCTTCCCATCTCTTGAAAAAATGTCTATACTGCTTTCTCTCTCCTCCTCATCCCTACACTCCATAGAACAAATTATCTTATCCTCATCACAGTAACCAATTTCACAATTTCCCGGCAAATCCAATTTACCGCACTGGTTGGAACGAATGTCCATTTCATAATTTTGTTCTTTGTTTATGGTCATATCTTTATCTTCATACCATCTTGAATAAAGGCACATTCTATTTCCCCGTATCGCACTAATATATATGAGTGGTGAGTATCCTGTAATAGCTAATAATTCCTCTTTTTCATCGGATGAATCCAAACTGGTTCGATACAATATTTGTGTTGACTCTTTCCTTTTTTGCTCAATTTGGTTTGCCACATAATATACATATCCTCTGTGAATTATAAACTCAAATTCGAGACTTGCGTCTCCATTCCTCATATATAATGTTTTTATTTCTTCCTTTCCACTTCCATCCATATTTGCTTTATACAGGGATACGGAATACTCTTTTGTCCCCCCTGCGACAATGTATATCTTATCGTTATATAGCGCAAGACTAAGCACCGATCTATAATAAGCATCACAAGTATTATCGTTATGATTACAATTGGGTTTCGAACATACCGGTATCATTTTTCTCGTCTTTTTGTCCATAAATTTTAAAATATCATCATCAAAATCCTGACTGTAAAATGAGTAAAACCCCTTATCGGAAGCTGTCACATTATGTATGTGGGAAAAACATTGGGCGTCCATGCCATGGATATATTGATCCCCATAATCCGACTGGTTGTTATAAGAGCACCCGGACAGGGCTAGTACTACTAATAAAAAACATATAAGTACCAGAAACACTATCTTATTTTTCATCATTTTTTTCGTCCTCTAATCCATAAAACACACCATCATAACGAATACCCACAATTTCATTACAATCGATATAGCCAAAACGGTACTCGACAACAATCTGATTTCCTTCTGACACCGCATTGTCCTTCGATACAAATGCATCCTTCGGTATTTCGCCATCCTCTCCTACTTTGTCCTTGTTATAGTCAAAATAATCGGTAATCGTTTTGTTGTTTTTCAAAATAATCTGCAGCTCCTTTGGATCACGTGTTTTTACACTTGCTGCAATTGGTGATACTCTTATTTCAAAATTCTTTACCTTCCAATCCAGTACCGGCATCTCTATCACATTTTGGGCTTCTAATGTCACCCCCCCAAGTACTTCTCCTGTAAATCCATTGTTACTCACTTTATCAATTTTATTAAATTGAATCTTTAACTCTCCTATGTTTTCCCTCGAGTAGGGCTTCAGCTCATTTTCAATGTAATAATACGCTGTTACATTTGTTGATTTTTCCTTGTCAAATGTTTCAGCGCCCCCACAATCAAAGTCAAAAACGACATCTCCTTTTTTACGTTTTTCATTATGCCCCATCGCCAATCGGTCCGCCGGATTCGTGTTCTGTCCTGAAATATCTGTTACGGAAACGTAAAAATATCCAACATTCATACTCTTATCGCATAATGCTTTCTCTATGCGAAACAAAAGTCCGTATGCACTTGCCTCCGATTCTTCGTTGCGAAATAGTGGATTCAATTCTTTATTATTTTCCTCCCCAGTCTCCTTTGAAAATGGCCATTGAAAAGTCCCCGCTGCAAATGCACCAATCGGCAACATCAACACAACAAGACATGCTGCTGCAACGATTGCCTTACGTACATTGAATCTTCTCGTTTTCGGATTACTTTGTTCCAACTTCTCCCAGATTTCTCTTTTTCTATTTTCATCCATCTTAATGTCTTCAAATACGTTATGAATCTGTTTCTTCATATCCCATTTCCTCCTGCAGAATTTGCGCCAAAATCTCTCTTGCCTTTGCCAGACGAGAGCGTATTGTCGATGCATTTTTCCCTACAATTTTACCTATTTCCTTCGTGTTATAACCTTCATAATAGTATAAATAAATTACTTCACGAAACACCGGTTTTATGTTCAAAATCGCCTGTAATATTTCTTCTTTTTGTTCTTTTTCATCGCCATCACAATACGCATAATCGCACCCCTTTTCCTGTTGTTCTTCCAGGGATACCTGGCGATTGCGGCAGGCGCTTTTTAACAAGTTTTTGCACATATTTATCGTCACCCGTATAAGCCATGCTTTCATATGTTCATCATCTTTAAAATGTAGCCTTTTTTGAAGCATTTTTTCAAACACATTATGTACTATATCGTAGGCATCATCCTGATTTTTCATATATATCAGAGCCACACGAAAAACCATATCGCTATAGTGCTGATAAATTTGCTCTACCTCTTTCGGATTCAATTGTTTTGTCTCCTCTCTGAGTGAAATTGATATCTCTTTCATAATAAACACAATTCAAAAAATCAAAGTGTCCAATTTTTCCAAAAAATTATATAAAAAAATCCCAGCTGATGACATTATATCACGAAATTTGTCATCAACTGGCCTAATGTTCTTCCAAAATATTACTATTTATCTGCTTCATCAGCTACTTTTAAAATATCAGGCATTTTCTACTTTAACCTCCTTAATTGGTTTCAAAAATTCTTCCGGTATAATATATAGTTTTTTCAGTATTGGTATTAAATCAATATATTCTTCTTCACTTTCTTCAT
>JALENH010000243.1 GCA_022767895.1 Eubacterium sp. | reverse complement strand
TTTGATTTTTTCAACACGATCATATATTTCCTGCGGTTCATAAGTTCCGTCATCATTACGGGAATACACCACCCCGAACATGTTAGGCTTTTCTGAAGCAGATGAACTATCGCCCTTTGCCCCTATCTTTATAACATTTTTCCCCCCTAGTTTTTTAGGCACAACCAATATTTCTATGCCTTTATCAGATAATGGTGTGATTTTTGTAATCCAAGTTCCTTCCTTTGTAACCATGTATTGATATTTAAAATTACCAATTACCTTTTTCTTAGCTTTTGCCGACACCCTGTCATTGACACAAATTGTCATTATGCAAATTGCAAATATCATTGCAAGTATAACTTGAATTTGTTTTTTCATAGAGGCCTCCATTATATAACTATCTGATCCGTTTCCCGCGGTAATAAATTTTCACTTTCTTATTATTCGTTACAAATGGCTTCTTCCAACCGTTTGCCCGTTTCAGCTTCCCTGGAATCCGAAGTTTTTTAATCTTGTATTTGGTCACCATCACATTTTTATCTATTTTTTTTACTTTTTTCGATATGGTGATTGTACTCTTCTTTCCAAATACCAAAATCAACTTACCATTCTTTTTGTTATAAAGGCAGTTCCCCTGAACAGCAAAATATTTACTATTTTTTGACACTTTAACTTTTTTCAAACTACTTCCATAAAAAGCAGATGGCTCAATTCCTTTTACAGAGGCTGGAATCAAAATGGATTCGGCACTCGGCATAACCTGAATCAGTGTCTTTTCACTTTGATTGATAAGCAGATTCCCCTGACAAGTAATGGTCATACCCTCATGCCGAAATTCCGCCTCTTCCATCAACCCTTTTAAACCATCACAGAACTGCAATGCTGTGGAATTGGCAGGCACTTCTACTTTAGCAGGAAAATCGACCTTTTGAATATCCCGACACCCATAAAACATATAGTTCGTTAACGTTTTGATTTCACTCGACAAATGAACATATTCAAGGTTACTCATGCAGGCAAAAGCAGCTGATCCCATTTCCTTCACTGTGTCCGGTAACACAATAGAACGAACATTTGTTATCAATGGCGCTGGCCGCTTGCCATGATCAGAGTATGGCTCCAATTCACAAAAGAATAAATTGTAATATACGCCCCAAACACACTTTTCCTTGTCAATCTCATAGGATAACTCACCCGTTACTCCAACACAAGTTACCGGAGCCCCCTCTATCTTTTGGGGTAAAAAAACATCTAACACTTTTTGTTTGTCCAGCAATTCCGCTTTATAAATCCAACTTTCTCTCCTATCCTTTGTCAGATACGCATAATATTTCACGCTGCCTTGCTCCAGCGTATACTCCTTCGTCAAATCCCACCGTTCAATGGATTCTGCTTTCGATTCTGTTCCCCGCAAACAAAATATGGTTGCAAAAAGAAATACAAAAATTGCTACATGACGTGCTTTCATACACTTCTCCCTCCTTTTCAAATGAATTTAGCAAATCATATTTACAATAAAACTTTCTTCATTTTCATGTAATCACTCCTTTACTCACAGTTTAATCATTTACCTATAACACGATTGACCCGGCGAAAAAGTTGCATTGAGCCAAATATCTCTTGCTCCATAGAATCGCATAACCAATCAGGCTCGATAAACCTATTGCCACTCCAAACAAGTTGATTTGTTGAAAGAATTTCATTAGTATGAGACTACAGATCAAGATACAAATCTGCACTATTAGCGCTAATAAAAAGGAACAGCGTCTGGATAACAGGTTGAGTAAAATAACAATTGCTACAAATTCAAAAACAGAGAAACCAATACACTCCGCAATCATCTCTTTTTTTATTGAGAGCGAATAGTACAATAAATTATTCTGTCTGGCAGTTTCCGTATCCAAAGCAATACTGTGAATCACTCCCGCAATCAAAAAAATCGTTTGAGCAAGGAAGAGTCCAAAACTCATCAACACCATTTTCCCTTTTGATAATTTATCATGCAAGAGCAGTACTAAACTAACAAGAAGCAAAAATATAAGTGGTACGTAAAAGAAGAAACCAAATCCCGCTTTTGTATCTCCAAGACTTGCAAAATATACCCATTGTTCTTTTTTGATTCCCAATATCGAATACAATGTATGAGATTCCGTGCATAGGGTAAGAAACAACTGACTGATTCCCACCAGCAATATGTACGCCGCTACTTTCCCATAGGAGATGTTTATCGCTTCTTTATTTTTTCCTTTTACTGCCCACGCAAGGCATCCCACTAATAAAACAACGACAATACCGATTACAATTCGTCGCTCAAGGAAATAATTAAGAGGCTTAAAGGCGACTGACAAATCTGCCTCTGCTTGATATTCCACTCCCGATAGGAAACAACATATTTTTGCCAAAAACCTTAATAACATTTCACTTTTTTCCGCTATTGTCAAAATAAGAAGCCAACTCACATTTAATATGTTAAGCACAAGACTTTTCCAAAATATCTTCTTTGCATGGACAACACCTCGAATAACGCCAATAATGGCAAGTACATTTATACATACCGTAACAAGGGCGATTCCCCTTGTTACGATACTAATGATTTTCCAAAACACCCAAAGGATTCCGGAAGTGTTATATTGATTGAAAATAATATCACATTTTTCCAGCATACAGATTG
>JALENH010000236.1 GCA_022767895.1 Eubacterium sp. | reverse complement strand
ATATGCCGGCCTGTCTCGCACACCAGCTTACGAAATTACAACACCAGGGAGAAGTACCGTATTGATAATTGTACTTCTGTCCGCAATATGTATTATACTCTCTCTCGGCCACAGTTGCCAAGGTGTTACCATCTGTCTTCTGAGCATCCGAAATTTTCTGAAGTTTTGTCGTTGGTGCCACAACACAGATACAATTTCCCGCTTTGTCATAAGCGTAAATATGAGTATAATGAATCCCTAATTCGTTATTATGGTCGACTATGCTTACATGATATGTATAATAACCATCTGCTCCCAAGGTACCGGATGCTTTTGCATTTCCTTCCCAGCCCTTTAGAAGATCATCCTGTCCATTCAAATCCGTCCATGTTGGAAATTGCACCCGCACAACCCCCACATTATCTGTTGCTTTGCATCTTACATCATATCCTGTTTCCGATACATTATACACACTTACATCCGTAATGGATGGTTTTTGCTGATCACTGCTTCCCGTCGTGGTAAAGCTTCTCATAGTATCTCTAAATTCCTGACCGTTGACAACGGCATAGAGAATAAAATTGTAACTTGTTCCCGGTGTTAAAGTAAACTTCATGTCATTGTATATATTACAATTGTAATTCACATATGAGGTACTCAGATTACAAGTTTCTGAATAGAATTTTACGAGATTCCCTGATGCATTATACAGATAACACCCTACCTTTGACACTGTCAATTTCCCCGGGTTCATAATCTTGATATACATTTCTGCGTTGTTGTCCCATACGCCATTTTGATTAAAATTGGCAAATGAAATATTGGCAGAAGCAGTTCCAAAAGATGGTCTGATGGCACAGGCAAGTGCCGAACAATAGAACCAGTTCTTTGTACAATAACTTTGGTTATTGAAATTCTGGTTCACGGCATTAAATCCAACACTGTCTGCCGAAGTTATAATTCCTACATGACCGAGACTGCCTGTTCCACAAGTGCTGCAACTATGATTTGTCTTCCATACTGCAATATCACCCGGCTGATAATTTCCATATACTCGTGTCCAGCCGGAAGGAAGACTGTTTGTCATATACGCATTGGCATTTCCCATGGCATATCCGGCAACTCCAAAATAGGCATAATAGTATTTAATCAGATCAACACACTGATTTCCAAACATGCCATCATAATCCAGTCCTTTCCCGATTTGAGCCATTGCCCAGTTGACAGCCTCGTTTTGCGTGTGACTGGCAGCCTTTGCCTCCTTTGGTGTAATACATATGTTACCGATTAGCAGAGCAAACACCATCACCACTGCTAAACCTCTTTTTCGCATCTGTTTCATACAAATCGCCTCCTATCTCTTTAAACCAATTGATAAGTTTTACTATGAGACTATTATAAACAGTGCCTGCTCCCATTTTGTTTTTTCTAAAGAGACATACTTTTTCGTATTTCCTTCGCATTACTTCCCGAACGAGAATAAACTTCATACACGAAAAAACTTTCTCCCCGTTCCTGATAGCGGTCCATTTCCGCCATTAAATAGGAAACAGGGTCACTGCTTTTTATGTAATTAATCACAAATTCATCAAAAGGTTCTTTTTTCCGAAGCATGGAAAAACCACATTCATCTAAAATATCATTCATTCGTTCCTCTGATATATTTATCTCATTCCGATTGGTTTCCTCGGAACCCCAGAACAGAAGAAAGCAAATAAGAGTTGTTCGGTCAATATCCAAATCACCTCGCAAATATTTTCGAATCGCATTCTCCCCTTTCCGATTAGTAACCCCATTTTCTTCATCTTTTTGCAATAATTCAATTCGATTTTGTACCAGCTCTTTATCTCTAAATTCATTTATTTGAGTCAATTCACTTTTGGATGCAGAATTTCTCAAATAGTTCGCTATCATTTCTACCTGAGAATCCTTCAATTCGTTTACATCACTGATATTTTCCAACATTAAATCGACCCAATCTATAGATACATAGCCGAAAAAGTAATAATTAAACTCTTCAAATATAGCCGCTGGCGATATTGCACATTCACGTAATATATCCATGAGCTGCTCGGGATCTGTTTTTCGTCTTCTCAATTTGGATTCAACCTTCAATGGAAGTAATTCCAACAACTGCTCCTGATTTGGTATCTGGTTTCCTACACACTTTTTGTATCTGTCAATTTTTGAAAGTATATAATAGTACAGATATTTACAAAAGTAATATCTCGTCTTTTCACGAACATCCGAAAACTCTTGCAAATTACTGATATAAAAATGAAAAAACCGACTGTAATCATCCCCTAAAGCACGAATTTCCTCGTCCAACACCCGCGTAATTTGCTTTGTTACCAAATCTTTATCGTTTTTCTCCGAATAGGATAGCACATATTCTTCCAAATCTCTCAACGTAATATACTTCCCACGGAAAAACATCTGTTTATCGGAACTCTTTTCCCAATTATTTTTGGCTTCTTCACAAACCTTGGCAATTTTTTTCCATTCCGGAAATGACAACCGATTGGCAAAAGCGTAAATAAGCGTTGTTTCAAAACTGCTTCTGGCATATAGCGGCTGACATCCATTATTAATCAGATTATCATTCAAGTCTTCCAATGTATCCTGTTTCAAAAAACCAAGTGCAATCAACCGATAACGCATGGGAAGGGAGTCTTTCTCTAAATCCTCTATGTTCAGCACCTGTTCTATAATTTCCGAACCGACATAGGCTTTCATTAGTTCTTCCATTATTTTCTCATAGGCAACTCCTGTATGTGTCTTCCTCATTTTATTTTGCACCTCCTTCATGGATTAGTAAATATAGTAGTCAGAATAGTCCGAAAAATCAATTTCATATCCCTGGAATCTATGGTCGCCTTTCATCTTTTCACAAATATCCTTAAGCCATTTCGTTTCCTTTTCCTCATATCCAATAAGAGAAATGGAATAAGGTCTCTCACAATCCTTCTCGCTCCAATAACGGGAAAAAGAAATTTTGCCGGCATAATTTCTGTCTTCGTATCGGCTTTTTACTCCAATCGTAATACCCGTCCAAAGGGTTCCGTCCCGGAGTCGGCACACTTCCATAATCTCACTGATTTGATTTAAAAAGTTATCCGTATCCGATACGGTTTCTGCATAAATATTATCGGGCAGTCTGATGACAAGATTTTCCTCTCCTCTTTCGTAGTCGTATAAAGACTCTACTTCATAATCTTT
>JALENH010000176.1 GCA_022767895.1 Eubacterium sp. | reverse complement strand
AGCAGTCTCTACTGCATGCTCCATATAATCCTGAGAGTTGTAGCAGGGTATGGCTACAGTCAATAGTTTCATTCTCTAACCCTTCTTTCTTAAATTTCCTCAGCCACCGTCAACGCACGGTCGACAATCGCATCAATATTATAATACTTGTACTCAGCAAGTCTGCCAAGCAAATAGAAATTCGGAATCTTGTCTACCAGTTCCTTGTAGCGCTGGAACAAAGCATCGTTCTCCGCATTATTGATGGCATAATACGGGATTTCTCCCTCTTTACCGCTATAGGACATCGGATACTCCTTGACAATGGTCGTATCCGGCGCATCCAGCTGACCGGATAAATATTTGAACTCCGTAATACGGGTAAAGTCCTCAGATACCGTATAATTCACTACGCCGTGGCTCTGATAAAATTTCTTGTCGTAATGCTCAAAATCAAAATGCAGGGAACGGTACGGTAGACGGCCAAATCGACAATCAAACAGTTCATCCAGTGCCCCGGTAAAAATAATATTGCCCGTATAAGGCTGTCCCTCAAAAAGAACAGGCACTGCTGCCTCCGGATCAATGGTCAGCACCGAAGCCGCCTCGCAATTCAGTCTCACTTCAATGCCTTTGTAATCCAGCATTTTTTCAAAAATCGGAGTAAAGCCGTTCTTTGGCAGCCCCTGGTATTTGTCCTGAAAATAACGGTTGTCTCTGGACAACAGCACAGGAACACGACCGGACACAGCCGGATCAATCTCTTTCGGCGACTTGCCCCACTGCTTCATGGTATACTTGAGGAAAACGTTCTCGTAAACATACTGCGCAATCTCCTGCAGCTCCTCATTTTCATGGTTCATCAGTTCCAGAATCGGCACTCTGGCTCCTTCGCCAAAATTGTCAATCAGCAGTTTCTCCAGATGAGGTGCACGTTCCCCATACACCAGCTCCAACGTATTTAAGTTAAACGGAATAGGCAATTCTCTTCCATAAATATTTCCCACAACTTCATGGCGATAATCATACCATTCTGTAAATCGTGATAAATATTCATAGACACGATCAATGTTGGTGTGGAAAATGTGCGGTCCGTACTGGTGAATCAGAATCCCGTGTTCATCCAGACGGTCATAGCAATTGCCTCCCACGTGGTCTCTGGCATCCAGCACAAGTACACGCTGCCCCTTCTTCTCCGCCAGTTCTCTCGCCACAACAGCGCCGGCAAAACCACTGCCTATCACAATACTATCGTACATATTGATCCTCCCTTTGGGTTCTTTATCATTACTATTCTACCAAAATCAGCGAACAATATCCACTACTAATTTCAGTGGTTCTAGTTTCTTCGAAGAAAAGAGGATACAATCACGCAGATAAGTGAGGCCCTGCTGTAGTTTTTCCTCGGTTCCTGCATGGCAGACCGCCAGAACATCCCCTTTCTTTACAGCATCACCAATTTTCTTTTTCATCTGGATTCCTGCAGAAAAATCAATCTCACTTTCCTTGGTCTCACGTCCGGCCCCCAGCAAACCGGCAGCCACGCCAATCCCCTCGGTATTCATCGAAGTGATATAGCCGTCTTCCCAGGCTGTGAGTGTATCAGAAAACGCAGCTTTGGCAAATTTATCCGGATTTTCGATAAAGTTCACATCACCGCCCTGGGTCTGCACCATGGCCTTGAACTTCTCATAGGCCTGTCCGGAAACAAGGGCTTTCTCCGCCATCTGTCTGCCCTCCTCGTAGGAAAGGCTCTGTCCATCACCATACCCCAGTGAAAGCATCATACCCGCCAGTGCCAGACAGACTTCTTTCACATCCTCAGGCCCGCCACCCTGCAGCACTTTCACCGCCTCGATAACTTCCAGATTGTTCCCCACAGCTTCACCAAGCGGCTCCTCCATGCTGGTAAGGACGGCAACCGTCTCTTTGCCCGCTCCTTTTCCAATGGCTGTCATGCGTCTGGCCAGTTCTTTGGATCCTTCTATGTCCTTAATAAAAGCACCACTTCCTGTGGTGACATCCAACACAATCTTATCACTGCCTGCTGCCAGCTTTTTGCTCATAATGGAAGCGGCAATCAAGGGAATGCTGTCCACTGTACTCGTCACATCCCGAAGGGCATACAATAGCTTATCCGCCGGGGCCAGATTCCCGGTTTGTCCGATTACGCTGATTCCATTATCCTTTACCGCACGGAAAAATTCCTCTCCGGTAAGCCCAACGCGGAATCCCGGTATCGACTCCAGCTTGTCTAACGTCCCCCCGGTAAATCCAAGTCCCCTGCCGCTCATTTTCGCCACCGGCACTCCGCAGGCCGCCACCACCGGCCCGACAATCAATGTGGTTTTGTCTCCCACACCGCCTGTGGAATGCTTGTCAACCTTGATGCCCTCAATCGGTGACAAATCCACCACATCCCCGGAATCTCTCATAGCAAGGGTTAATGTCGTTAGTTCCTCATCGTTCATCCCCTGAAAACAAATCGCCATCAGCATGGCTGACATCTGATAATCAGGAATCTCTCCCGCCACATAATCAGCAATCATCTGTCGAATCTCACTGCCGGTCAACGGCTGCCCCAAACGCTTTTTATGAATAATATCTACAAATCGTTCTTTCCCCATGTAGCACCTCCTACATTTGAGCTAATATACTATTTAGCACTTGTAATATTTTGAAAAATGTGATATATTCTAGCTAAAGAAGCGCGGTTTTCAGCCGCGCTTTTTACGCTCATTATTCCTTAACACCAATTCTATCAAACGTCATCCCTTGAAGCAATATCTTTTTGACTTCAGTTTCCGCATTTTCATTTCTGCGTTCATCTCCCGCTTCAATTTTACGGTCGCAGGTAAACTTTCTCCTCGTAGAACCGTAAAATCACCACGCTGAGCCATTATGGTCTAATCAATTACAGACTATTCAAAGAAATAAAAAATCTCAGCGGTAACAATCCTCCTGTCTCAGAAAAGCCCAACGGTCTATACAACGCAACAGGCCAAATTGAACCGTAAAACACGGAATCCTCCGCTACACCTTTACCCCCCAAATTGCAATAATATCTTATTTAGTCCGTCACCCTCCAGAGATTCTGCTAACAATTACGTGTCGTATACTCCATACTCAGAATTTAGACCGTAATCCCCGATAGAACATCGGTATATTTTACGGTTCCGAGAAAAGAAAGTCCCATTTAGTCCGTTCCCCCCACCATAAACCAGAACTCATCTGCCCCTAGCTATCTGTCCATGGCAAAGCAATGTGAATTACAAGTTCCTTCGGAATCCATTTTAATTGCATGGTTGTGTAAGAAAATACGGAAGCTCAAGCTTTTTGACTCCTTTTCACATAGAACATCCGTGTAATCAAACTTGACACAATTAGCAAAACAAACATGGTCACATAGAAAAGCATTCGATCTGAATTATCATAATCCAAAACTACTTTACCGGTAATCTTAAAGAAATTTACCCATTCATCGCCCTCACTCATCATAAATTTATGGAACGACAATGAAGTATCAAAAATCCAATCATAAAGTACACCTGCCAGCAGACACGAACCATAGAAAGAGAATAGGATATTTTTTGTGAGGACTGTTTTGTACCGTATCGGATAAATAAGAACGAACGTCAACGCTCCTCCGATTCCTGCCACCCAGATGAATACGATAAGTTCATCTGCCTCCGCCTGTATCGGAACCATATTGTATCCAAGAATTAATAGGAAGCGTACACAGGTCCAGATTGAAAAAATAAACAGTTGAACACTTTCACACCTGACAAACAGCAAAAGAATCAACCATACAACAAACCATATAACACCCCAGGCAAAGAACCCAGCCAGCTCACCCAAATAAAACCCAATAAAAGAAAATACCATAATTCCGTTTAGCAAATTAGAAAAACAGAGCATTATTTTCCCTAATCTGTTTCCAAATGGGGCAAAAGCAAAATAAACTGCTGTAGCAAGCCAAATTGCATCCAGCAAGTGCATCAACACGCTGCATTGTATCAAATCAGATAATACCTTCATCTTTTCTTCTCCCCCATTTCTCAACCTGTTTCATCTGAATTTCTATAATCATAAACTTCATCTGGTACATTCAGAACAATACCATTAATCTCAATTTTTTCATCTGAAATCCATCGCATATTTGCCTCTTCACAATGATAATTCCAGTAAATATTTTTTTCCTTGTTTGACTTCTTGTCCACCAGAACAACCAAAACAGCATAATCTACCGTTGCTCCACCATTATTCAAATAAGCTTTAGCCTCGTAAATTCCCCCTGGTGAAACTTCTGTCTTGATTAATTCCTGCCCTTCTATTTCATCAATACTTGTGACTGATAAAAAAATACGATACGCAAAAAAAGCAGCAATGCATATGATAATAAAAATGACCGTACACCCTATAATTCGAAATACTCTTTTCATCCCCCGCTCCTTTCTCTACTTCCCTCTCCTTATTTTCAAAGCCATCATCCCTGCTAAATAAATAAGGCAAAAGATAATTACGTAAAAAATCAAAATGTGAATTTCCCGTATCTCAATTTTCGACATATATATATAATACTCGTACACAGCATTTTTATCGTGGAAAAATTTCCAAGTTCCTTCACTTTGTTTCCAAAAGACTTCACACAACCCACTGGCAGCAAAATCAGTCGACAACAACACAAATACTCGATCCCGATAATCTTCTTTTCTTTCCTTTTTACCAAATTTCTTTTGAAGCATATAAATAGCACAAACCAAAAGTATTGATGCAATCATCGAAAGTATTATAATTGTTTCTTTTAAGGTAGAAGAATGGTCGAAATACAACAATATTCTAAGAAGAAATCGGTTGACAACAAGAAAGACACCCACAAGTCCAAACCAGTCTTTTTTATAATTCAAAAGAATTTCTACAAGAATCCATGTCAACACAATTCCAACTAAAATATATGGCATCCCCAGTTTAAGCATCCCACCCACAAGTGTTCCATACAAGATACCGTAAACAAAAATAACTATTTTAAACAGATTAAAGTCTTCTCTATTTGTTGCATAAATCAGAAGAAAAACACCAAGCAAAATCCACAAATAATTACTAATCTCATAAAATTCAAAGGTACCTGCAAATTGATATAATGTCTTCATCCCCCGCTCCTTTCTCTTCCAACTTGATATAAAAATCACCCTTCCAAACAAAGAGTGATTTCTATTTCCGTATTCTTTTTTCCCACTGCTATTCCACCCAACCATATTCTCCTATAAAATAACTTTTTACTACCACTCTCTTTCTCTTTTGTAGCAACGAATTTAATCTGAAAAAGCCCTCTAATTGAATCCGTCGCTACCATTATTTCACAAAGTAACACGAAATTCAACCAAAGGGCCGATTTTTGCACCCCAAGGGTCGATTTTTGCAAAAATTATTCTTCTATTCATACTTTTTTGTAGCATACCTCGCAAATTGCCGTCTAAAAGTGTCTCTTTGAGCACGCGAGATGGTAAGCGTTTCTCCATCTGCAATAAGTACATTTTTATCCCAGTCAAACCCGGAAACATAACTCAGATTCACCATATAACTATTATGTGGAATGGCAAAATCCGCGTCTTTCAGAATTTCGCTGAGCTGTGCAAAATCGTAGGGAACAATAACATTTCCCTTGTCAAATTCTCCTGCCCGTTCATGACACAAATGCAGGACGCTTTTTCTTTTGGGGTGATGGGTTATGTAAACAATGTCGGGAACATGAATCACTACTCTTTTCCGCAAATAATAGGCATCCATCTCGTAACATTGTCTCTTTTTAATCATTTGAGCCAGAATTTCTTCCATCTCCCTCAGTGTCTTTTCCCGTGGGTCCTGTTTTAACAGGTAACGAAAAGGAGCAATCTTAACGGTGTCCGGAGTGGGCATAAAGATTCCTGAACATTGAACAAGAATCCCATGATATCCTCGTTCCTTTAGATGAACGGCAGTTTCATTCCCGTTCATCCCGGCCATTTGAATATCCAGAAAAATAATATCAAAATCATCCAGCTGTTCGTTTAAAAGCTGTTCCCCCGAATGAAATTCCAAAATCTGTATCTCATTCTTTTTTGCATTGCATTCCAAAATTATCTGAGTCAATTCAGAAATGTAATTTTTATCATCATCGCATATCGCAACTTTGTACATCTCATTTCCCTCCACGGATTTTTTCGTTCAAGCCTTCTTACTTTGTTAGTATACCATAGATTCATTTCTTTGGAAATATTTGACTGAAATTTGCCATTTCCCCTGATTTATGGTATACTTCTGGCAATTGATGTTTTTTAACCATATTTATACGAAAGGGGATTTTTTATGTCCACAACTACAATTGCCGTGCTGGTTGCTTTTGCCTGCTATCTGGCCATGATGATCGGCATCGGCGTCTTTTCCATGAAAAAGACAAAAAGTACCGAGGATTATTTTCTTGGGGGCCGTGGCCTCAACAGCTGGGTAGCTGCCTTGTCTGCCCAGGCCTCTGATATGAGCGGATGGCTTCTGATGGGACTGCCCGGTTCCATTTACCTTGCCGGAACCGGAAAAGCTTGGATTGCCATCGGTCTGTTCATCGGAACGGTACTGAACTGGCTGCTGATTTCCAAAAGACTGCGCCGCTACACGATTATTTCCAACAACTCGCTGACACTTCCGGAATTTTTCCAGAATCGTTTCCGTGACAAGAAGAAAATTCTTCTGGGGATTTCTTCTGTTGTAATCGTTGTTTTCTTCCTTGTCTATACGGCATCGGCACTGGCTTCCGGTGGTAAACTGTTCAATACCGTGTTCGGAATCGATTATCACTATGCGCTCTTGATTGGCGCTGCTGTTATTCTGGCCTATACATTTATGGGTGGTTTCCTGGCAGTGTGCACCACGGACTTTATTCAGGGCTCACTGATGCTGATTGCCCTGCTGACCGTACCGATTATTGCCTATGCTGCCATTAGCGGTGATTTTGCCGGAGCCCTGACTGCTCATGGTGTGGCCGCTGACTCGGATTTCCTGAGCCTGTTCTACATCAACGGTGAACCATATCCTGTGATTTCCATTATTTCTGATTTGGCATGGGGACTTGGTTACTGTGGTATGCCACATATCCTGGTTCGATTTATGGCGGTAAAGAGCGAAAAAGAATTGAAAAAATCCAGTGCCATCGCTATTATCTGGGTTGCCATCTCTCTTGTGGCTGCCTGTGTCATTGGTATCGTCGGACGCGGTTACCTGAATGAAGTTCTCGTAGACAGCGGATCCGAAAATGTATTTATTAAGATGATTCAGCAAATTTTTGATGGCAACTTCCTGCTGACCTTTATCGGAGGACTGTTCCTCTGTGGTATCCTGGCGGCTATTATGTCCACAGCTGATTCCCAGCTTTTAGTTTGTGCTTCCTCTGCTTCCAAGGATATTTTCAAAAATATTCTGAATCCGAAAGCAGCGGATAAAAAGGTGCTGACGGTCAGCCGAATCACCGTTGTGGTAATCGCTGTCGTTGCCTGCCTGATTGCCTGGAATCCGGACAGCAGCATTATGGATCTCGTATCCGATGCCTGGGCCGGTCTTGGTTCCGCCTTTGGACCACTGGTTGTATGCGCCCTGTTTTGGAAACGCACCAATCTTCCGGGGGCTGTTGCCGGTATCGTCTCCGGCGGACTGTTCGTCATCATCTGGGATTATCTTCCGATTGTGGGAGGTCAGACCCCATATGCCGCAACCGGTATCTATTCTCTGCTTCTTGGTTTCTTCATCAGTCTGGCATGTATCGTTCTTGTCAGCCTGTGCACAAAGGCACCGGAACAGGAAATTCTGGATGAGTTTGACGCTGTAAAGAATTATGTAGAAGATTAAAGCGCGGCTGAGAACCGCGCGCTTCCAAGAATCGCAATAAGCGATTCTTGCTCCGCACTAGATAGCTTCTCCTGCGTTTGTAGAAGCGCGGCTGAGAACCGCGAACGAATTCCAATCAACTCGAGTTAACATATTTTCTCGCGTTGATTGGAATTCTTTTTTATTGTAAAATCCCCAAATCCAGTTGATAAATCAAATCTTCCTCTTCCACTTGTTTTTTGAACATTCCCACAAGGTATACCGGACAGTAGAATACGTTATCTTTCACCTGAATATTTTCATCCGAAAATACGATGGCCTGGCGAATCCCATAAGCCTCATTCTGAAGAACATGATCCAGTGCCCGGTGTCTTGTATAATCTTTTCCGGACTTTACTTCGATAGGAAGTACTTCTCCCTGATATTCAATCACAAAATCCAGTTCTCCCTGCTTCTTACTATTAAAGTAAAAGAGCTCGAATCCATGAGCACGAAGTTCTTCTGCAATTACATTTTCATAAATGGAACCATAGTTAATGTCCTTTTCTTTGTTCAAAATTTTAATCTGCAGACCATCGGCATACATGGCCGCCAACAAGCCTACGTCCGACAAAAAGAGCTTAAATAAATTGGTTGATTTGGACAACAACAAAGGAATCGCCGGCTCCTGCACACAAAATACAGGCAGAGCAACACCGGCTTCTTTCAACCAGATAAAGCTGTGTTCGTATCTGGAATACTTAAAATTTTCATTCAGATTTTTCATGACAAAACGTTTATTTTTTGCATTGAGTTCACTTGGTATCAGATTAAAAATATCCTCCAGATATAATTTCTCATTCGGATCATATTTGGCAATGTCTTTTTTATACAACTGCACAATGGATTGCTGCATCCGCAGAACCTCTTTCAAATTATTGGTATCCAAATATTTCTGAACTGCTGCAGGCATTCCTCCTACAATGAGATACAAACGAAACAGCTCTAACATTTTTTCATGAATGAGCGAATCAATAGCGATTCTTTTTTCAAAACATTCACCCAACTTACGGAATATTTTTTCAGCTACTCTATTTGCCTTACAAAATTCAAAAAAATCCAAGGGGAACATTTCATAAATTGTCATATATCCCACGGGAACTGACCGGATATCCTTCAACTCCACCCCAAGCAAAGAGCCACTTAATATATACCGATAACTTCCTTCATCCACAAGGAACTTAATTGCTGTAGCGATTTCCTTACACTCCTGCACCTCATCAAAGAAAATCAATGTATTTCCTTTTTCCATGGGAACATCTGTCAACGCAGAAATCCGAAGAAGAATATCCGCACTGTTCCGGGCGTTTTCAAACAAGGGAATCGCCTGAGGCATTTCAATAAAATTAATTTCAATTACGTTCTTGTAATTTTCTTTGGCGTACTCCCGAATACAGGTCGTTTTACCAACCTGCCTGGCACCCGTAATCATAAGTGCCGACTTTTGTTCTTTCAAAAAGAAATCTGTAATTTTTTTTGTCATCTCCCGATATAGCATAAAAAGTGGCCTCCTATACTAAAAAATCGTCTTTTTTAAATATAGTATGCCACTTTTTGTCCGTTTTTACAAGATAATTTTCTCTATTTTGTCCGTTTTTCCAAACAAATTTCTTCTATTTTGTCCGTTTTTCCAAAACATATCCTATTTTGTTCCAAAAATACGATCTCCGGCATCGCCCAGACCAGGACAAATATATGCATTTTCATTGAGGCAGCGGTCCTCACAACCCACGTAAAGCTGAACATCCGGATGCGCTTTTGTCAAACGTTCAATTCCTTCCGGCGCAGCGATAATCGACATAAATTTAATGGTTTTGCCACCATGTTCCTTGATAAAATCAACTGCCGAGACTGCGGAACCACCTGTTGCGAGCATCGGGTCCACAACGACAATAGTTCTCTGGTCAATGGGCTCCGGCAGCTTACAATAATACTCGTGAGGTTCATGGGTCTTCTCATCACGATACAATCCGATATGTCCCACCTTTGCCGATGGCACCAGCGACAAAATACCGCTGACCATGCCAAGTCCGGCACGGAGAATTGGTACAATTGCCAATTTCTTTCCCGCAATCATCGGCGTCTGGCACGTCTCAATCGGCGTCTTTACCTCAACATCCTCCACCGGCAAATCCCGCAGTGCCTCATACCCCATAAGCATGGCAATCTCTTCAATTAATTTACGGAACTCGTTCGTTCCCGTTCTCTCATCTCTAAGAATTGAAATTTTGTGCTGAATCAAAGGATGATTCATAATGGTAACCTGTTCCATCGTTTTTACTACCTCCGTTTTTTTCCGCGTTTATTTTCTTCTATTTTACCTTTTTTTACACAGAATTACAATCCTCCATTGCTATCTTTCCCAATCTTCTTTATAATAGTAATGAATAAAATACGAGTAGGAGGATGTTCCATGAAAGAAACCAACAAACCCATTCGGGACGCAAAATCCCTCGGCATTCCGAAAATGTTGCTGCTGGGTCTGCAGCACATGTTCGCCATGTTCGGAGCGACGATTCTAGTTCCCATCTTAGTCAACAATTATTTTCAGGGAGAGGGGCTTTCCATTCAGGTCACTCTGTTCTGCGCCGGTGCCGGCACCCTTTTCTTCCATCTTTGTACCAAGCTGAAGGTTCCCGCATTTCTCGGTTCTTCCTTTGCTTTTCTTGGTGGATTCGAGGCCGTTTCCAAACTGGATACCGGGATTTTCAAGGATATGTCCATGGGAGAAAAGCTTCCCTATGCCTGTGGCGGTATCGTTGTAGCCGGTGCTCTTTATCTGGTACTGGCCCTGATTATTAAACTGGTTGGTGTAAAACGAGCCATGCGCTTTCTGCCACCAGTGGTGACCGGTCCCATCATTATCTGCATCGGTCTAAGTCTAGCCTCTTCGGCAGTCAGCAATGCGCAGACCAACTGGCTGTTAGCTATCATTGCCTTTGCAATTATTGTGATTTTTAATATCTGGGGAAAGGGAATGTTCAAAATCATCCCAATTCTTCTAGGCATTGCAGGATCCTATGGGGTGGCACTAATCCTGCACGCCTGCGGTATCACCAATCCGGACGGCACAGCAATCTTTGATTTTGCTTCTGTTGCCAGTTCCACCTGGGTAGATGTTCCACCTTTTCAGATATGCAAATTTGACCTCACCGCCATCCTTGCCATGGCCCCCATCGCCATCGCTTCCATGATGGAACACATCGGTGATATTTCCGCTATTTCCGCCACTGTCGGCGAAAATTATGTGGAAGACCCGGGACTTCACCGCACCCTTGTGGGAGATGGTCTTGCCACCTCCCTGTCCGCTTTCTTTGGCGGTCCCGCCAATACGACTTACGGCGAAAATACCGGCGTTCTCGAGTTAAGCCGCGTCCATGACCCGAAAGTCATTCGCCTGGCTGCTTTTTACGCCATTATCCTGAGTTTCATTCCTAAGTTTTCTGCTATCATTGGCTCCCTTCCTGCTGCCATCGTCGGCGGTGTCAGCTTCATCCTCTATGGTATGATTTCAGCCATTGGTGTGCGGAATGTAGTGGAAAACAAAGTGGATTTTACCAAGTCCAGAAACCTGATTATTGCAGCCACTATTCTGGTATGCGGACTCGGCTTCTCTTCCGGTCTTACCTTCCAGATTGGCGGAGCAACTATCACACTCACCGGCCTTGCCATTGCAGCCGTTATGGGTATTCTGCTCAACGCCATTCTTCCGGGACGGGACGAAAAGTAAAGCGTTTGTTGTCAAATATTCGTTGCTAATTTTTTTCAAGATTCCAGCAATTCAGGAAGAAAAGATTTGCGGGGAGTGCATACAAACACGCAAACTTTTCTTCCTGAATTGCGAAAATTGAAAAAGGTGCCAACGAACAGTTGACACAAACCTTTCTTTTTTTCTCTTGCATTTTTCTCTGACATATGTTATATTTTATTTCACCCTCTTATTGCTCCTTGAAAAGGAGGGTTCTATTATGAAACATTTTTCTGATATTCAGAGAATGGCTCGCATATGGGGTGTTGCCATTCTTTCCACCGTGGTACTATTTGCCACGATTATAATTA